>CAYUNP010000062.1:1780-6655 GCA_964446085.1 uncultured Pirellulaceae bacterium | reverse complement strand
CGTTCTCAGTTTGGGGTGTTTCTTTCATTTCACCTATAGAGAACGAACGCTATCACTGGAATATCGCCGTGACTCGGTTTTCAGACTGGCAATCGCCTGCATCAAAACCTTACGAATCTCTCCTTGTCAACTTCGGACTCGGCCAGCGCAAGAGCATGGCGAGACGCCGCTGTTCGGCGATGCTCTCCAAGGTGTTCTTTTCGAACCTGAACCGGAAATTACCAACTTCGATGCCCGTACAACCGGATCACTGTCTGGAAGACTCCATTTCAGGCGTTGCAACGAGTAAGAAAAATCCTGGTAATTCGTCGTAGATTCACATTCCGTAGAGAATTATGAAGGAAGTCGTCAGACTCTGATTTTGCGGTTCACTGAGAAATTGAGCCAGCTAAACTGGAGTTCGATATTCAGAGTCCGGGCAGGCTGTTTGTTCAATTCAAGATCAAAAGACAGATCCGAAACGTGTCTCACCAACCACCCAGTAGATGAGAGTTACCAGTGAACAAAAAGATATTGATCGTATTCGTTTTAAGCAGCCTGTTGGCCAACTTTGCTTTTGCTCAAAGCCAAAGCCGAAATTGGGAAGACTCTTCTGGCCACTATAAATTTGAAGGCAAGATCATTGCCAGAGACGACCATCGGGTTGTGATCGAGAAGGAAGACAAGTCTCTGCTGTCTGTCGAACTCTCTCAGCTTAGCAAAAGCGATCTTGAATATCTGGAAAGCAACAAGGACAAGCATTTCAACCTGAAACACGAAGTTCAGGAATGGCATCTGGAAAACGGTGTGACGATCAAGGGCGCTGTCGTCGAATATGGCTCACGCGTCGTTGAACTGCGAAAACGTCGGGGCAAGATCTATGTCAATGACAAGCTGTATACGAATTTGCCAGATCTGTATCAACAGATCATTCCGCAACTGGTTGCCAAAGTTGAAAAAGCTGACTTATCGAAGAATCCAAACAACTGGAAGAAGAAGTTGAAAGTCGCGCCGAAACAGTATCAAGCTGATGGTGTCATGCTGGAAGTCGAGAATGGTGATCTCTATACGATCCCGCTCTTCATGTTTACCAGTCAGGACCGCAGAATCCTTGAGCCCGGATTGGATAGCTGGTCCAAGAGTCACCCTGACGCTCATGTGGAACGCGATGTTCATTCTTTGAACTTGCGAGCAAGAGTGCTTACCAATAAAGATAAAAAGTCCAAAAAGAAACAGAAGGTCGGCTCGGCCAATCCTGCAGCAAGTCCCTCACCTGGCGGTTCAGGTATTCGTGGCGAAGAGGAATCTCCTGAGCAGGAAATTCGTCGTGTTGCCAGATTGCAGTTGCAGCTTCAGGCCTATGACGCAGGTTTGTTTGCCTTGTGGGAAGTGACGCTTCAGGCACCCAATGGAGAATGGCGGACCATCGTCGTTCCAGGCCGCAACAGCTTGCAAGCTCAGCAGAATGCACGCTCTGAATTCCCCAACACAGTGACAAGGATATTGTCGACCGTGAAGCTTATCCGGCGATAGGCACTCTGAGGTGCTGGAAAGTTGAAACTTGCCGCGACTCTATTTGAATTTGCGCCAAAACTCGGCAGACTTTGTGTTTTGAACATCGTAGACGGTGTTCATGTTGAGCAAAGCTGCCGCTGACTCGACCGCGTTTGCTTTTGCTTCATCACCTGCGTTTCTGAAATCGTCGGCCAACGAATCGAGGCTGTTAAAATTCTTTTTCAACTGATCGATGAATTTGAATTTCGCGAGCGTCGCCAGTTCTGGCAGCTGCAGTTCGCAAATCAACGCAACCAGATCATTGAAGGGCAGGGCAGCGCAATCGTCCAAATGCGTCGCCAACGCAGGTTGGCCGGCTTTGTAGTCGCCAAATTCGGGCGTGTCAGGAAACTGAAGCGGCACCTTGTAGCTCTTCCAGTCCCTGGTCGAATCCAACTGCCCATCGGTAGCTGAATTTCCGTGCAGGTAAGGCTTGCCACCGGGACCATATCTGCAATAGGGTTTGGTCAGGGCAAAGTGTATTTGTTGTCTCGAAAATAAGAACTGCTTCAGTGTTTCCGGCAGTAACGGCATCTTCGTCAAAATGAAGTTGGTTCTGCAGGTTGGTCGATTACCATCAGGTTGCCCTGCAGTTGCGCGAACACGTCGCCCAGAACTGCATCGATCACCACGTAATCAGTTTCCACGATCAACCTGAATCCATGATTCCAGAATTCCTGAAGCTCCATCGGAACACGCACAAACACCCTTCCTATATTTCTCTCATCAAGGGTGGAATCGGGATGATGCTGAATCCCGAAGGAACTGATTCCGTTTTCGACATGGAAGACGGATTGCTGAAATCAAAAAGCACCCAGGAGCTTTTACGCTTCACTTCAAAAGATCCATCCGTTCGCTCCATGATTGACGAACGATATCTACAACCGATTCCCGACACCGAAGCCCTGAGTCGACTGCCAAAAGACACCCTCGGCTATCGGTACTTTTATCATCTTGATTCTCAGGGCTTTGATCCGGACTACTATCGAAAGATTGACGTACAAAACGACATCGACTACGTCATGATGCGGATTCGACAAACGCATGACATCTGGCACGTCGTCACCGGATTCGACACCCATCCTTTGGGAGAGATCGCAATCAAAGCGGTCGAACTGGCGCAAACCCATCGACCGATGGCGGCGGCCATTTGTGCCGGAGGGGTCTATCGTTACATGCTCAAACAGCCAGATGAATTTGCTGACTGTCTGGAATCCATCGTTGCCGGATACCACATGGGCCTGCAGTCCAAAGCACTTTTGGCGATGAAGTGGGAAGAGCTCTGGGATCGAAAGCTGGAAGACTTGCGAGAACGTCTGGGCGTTGTCGAAATGGGTCCGCACGGCGGAAAGTTGAATGTCGACTTCTCTCCCAAATCAGCGGCAGTAGCCAACAAGGAAGCCCACTCTGCAATCAGCGAAGCGATGCGTGACTTTACCAAAGCCAACCCGGGCTCGTTCGACCTGGACGAACCGGAACTGGGAGACCACCACCATCCTCATCATCCAAAATGATATCAACAGGATGCTTTTATTCCACGCTCGGTGGCGTGTCACTAAAATGAAACTGGGTGGTCGATCCGGGCACCGACGTCAATTGATTCAATACGTTGTCGACGAACGTCCGTTCTCGCGTCAGGCCCAGATGATCGGCCGAAAGAAATGTCTCACTGTTCCAGGGAATTAACCGTTCAATGTGTCGGTGTTCTTCCGAAGACCGCCGCTCTGCCAGGGCGCTGGTTCGCGTCACGGTGCTGTCGCCAGCCGTTTTGATTTCCTGTGTGATGCGACCGTTTTTGGGATCAACACGCAGTTGATGCAATGTTCGCTCAGCATCACCGGCATAGAGATGAACTTCGACCCCCGTTGGAAATTCGGCTGTAAGATCGAGGCTGCGGTGCAGTTGCTCGGCGCGAGCCAAACATTTGGCTTGATGATCAAGCGCGATTTCCAGACGCTCTTCACGTGTCCGCCCCGGTAGCAGTCGTTTCAGTTTACGGTCTTGAGCTGGATCGGAAAGGCCCCACTCAAGGAGTTGCCATGTTTCAGATGCAAAGAGGTCCAGGGGCTGCCCGTCTTTGGTCACCACGGGCAAATCCCGATTGCGTGGCAAGAGCTGATAGGCCGAAGGGATGGTGCCAACCACAGCAGGTGGGAATTTGGGAAAAGGAGCAGCCAGCGTGATTCCTTCTTTCATTTCGATCAACGTCTGCGTCGACCCGAGATTGGGAGTGCCCACCAGGAAGACCCGCCCCACGTGCCGCGTTCCTTCCCAGTTCAACACTGGCAACGAACCGTCCTCAGGCAAAGGCTGATTTCCATAACGCAAGTAGTACCTGGCAACCAGACCGCCCATTGAATGAGCCACGATATCGAACTTCAAATTCGGATTCTCGATTCCGTAGCGAATACGATATTGCTCCCGAGTGTATCGGTTTGTCTCTTCAATGTACTGATGCAGCTGCGCCGCAGACTCACTGACGTCCCGACGCCAATCGTAAGAGAACTGGAAACAGGTAATATGATCTTCGCCATAGTCAACTTCGTTGTTGCGCAGCTTTCCCTGAAAGTCGGCATCGCGATACCCGCCGACACCAAGGGTCGCCAACAACTGTTGGTAAGCATTGACTTTGATCGGGATTCCCAGAATATGAAAGACAGCCTTGTCGAGCGGTCCGTTCTCCCGAACGTCGTCTCGCAACTGGCTTAGCGGAACCCCAAGCTGCATCGGCAACGCCAACTCCGTGAGGCTTCTGGTCTTCAACGCCGAAACGTCCTTGGGGCCCATCTCGCCCCAGACGACTTCGCCAGTTTTATCATCGATCAACTTCGAACCCAGAATGCCGGGAATCACAATCACAGGGTTACGTTCATAGTCTGGCAACTGAGCCAGGTTGTCGTAGATCTCACCCAAACCGACTTGTCGCCGCTGCTGGAACGACTGACATCCAGTAGCCAACAGTAGCGAGACGAGCGCGCATATCAATCTCGTGTATTTGGCAGTTGATGAATTGAAGTGGCTCATCTGAAAATTCGGGTTTGCTGCTCTTCGCGCATACGATTCAGCAGTCCTGTTACAGAATTGAACAAACCGGGGGAATAGCGATTTGCGTCAAACAGGCAAGAATCGTGAGACGCGTTGCTATTGCCTGTCGCGCCTTGAGTTTTGCAGTCACCTTCGACGATACCGGGGGTTGAATTTCGCTCGTGGAAAAGCAATTTGAATGTCAGGGCCGGATAGCAAGGGGAGGTTGTGGATCTGGTTGCAGGGCTCTACAACAGATGTAGCGGTACCTCATAAACCACTACTCCAGGACTCTCATGAAAGCCTCAGACCTTTTTG
>CAYUNP010000062.1:0-1680 GCA_964446085.1 uncultured Pirellulaceae bacterium | reverse complement strand
CGGTACCTCATAAACCACTACTCCAGGACTCTCATGAAAGCCTCAGACCTTTTTGTCAAAGCGCTCGAAGCCGAAGGCGTTGAATATATTTTTGGGATCCCGGGAGAAGAGAATCTCGACTTCCTCGACTCTCTTGCGGACTCCACCATCAAGTTGGTGCTAACCCGACACGAGCAGGGAGCCGGTTTCATGGCCGCCACCTACGGTCGACTAACCGGAAAGACGGGCGTCTGTTTGTCGACCCTCGGCCCCGGCGCGACGAACTTTGTCACCGCCGCAGCCTATGCTCAACTTGGCGGCATGCCGATGTTGATGATCACCGGACAGAAGCCGGTCAAGCACAGTAAGCAGGGTCGGTTCCAGATTCTTGACGTGGTCGCAATGATGGAACCGCTGACCAAGTACACACACCAGCTTGTCAGCGGCGACACGATCCCTTGCCATGTTCGCGAAGCGATTCGCCTGGCTCAGGAAGAAAAACCTGGCGCCGTTCACCTGGAACTACCCGAAGATATTGCCGACGAACAAACCGAAGAGCCTCCCATTCCGGCGAGCCTCGTTCGTCGACCGATCGCCGAAACCAAATCGATCGAAGCGGCGGTCGAGCTGTTGCAAAAAGCCAGGCAGCCATTGCTGATCGTTGGAGCCGGCGCCAATCGAAAAGTCACCTGTCGCGCGCTGCGGGATTTCGTCGACGAGTTTGGCATTCACTACGTCACAACCCAAATGGGCAAAGGCGTCGTTGACGAACGTGATGAGAAATTCCTGGGCAATGCAGCCCTCTCTTCCAGCGACTTTGTGCATCGTGCCATCGAAGCAGCAGACTTGATCATCAATGTAGGACACGATGTCGTCGAGAAACCTCCCTTCTTCATGGAAGCCGATGGCGTCAAAGTCATTCACGTCAACTTTTTCAGCGCCGCGGTTGATCCGGTTTACTTTCCACAACTGGAAGTTGTTGGAGATATCGCCACGAGCATCTCTGAAATTCACAAGCAACTGGAAAAGCCATCACACTGGGACTTCAGTCGCCTAAAAGAAGTGGCCGGACATGTTCGCGAGAATATGGCTCAGGGCGCCGATGACGATCGCTTTCCGGTCTACCCGCAGCGGCTCGTCGCTGACATGCGTAAAGCGGTCAAGAAAAAAGGAATCATTGCGCTCGACAACGGCGTCTATAAAATCTGGTTCGCTCGCAACTACCTCGCCCATGCCCAGAACACAGTACTGCTTGACAATGCATTGGCCACGATGGGCGCTGGATTGCCATCGGCGATTGCCGCCAAACTGGTGCACCCTGAAGAATCGGTCACTGCAATTTGCGGCGATGGCGGTTTCATGATGAATTCTCAGGAACTGGAAACAGCGGTTCGACTGGGCGTTGATATCACCGTGGTTATCTTGCGCGATAACGCCTACGGAATGATCAAGTGGAAACAGGCGAATATGGGCTTCAAGAATTTCGGACTCGATTACGGGAATCCGGATTTCGTGAAATACGCTGAGTCCTACGGAGCTAAAGGATATCGTGTTTCATCAGCGGCGGAACTGTTGCCGTTGCTGGAGCGTTGCCACGCAGAACCAGGCGTCCACGTGATTGAAGTCCCGGTCGACTACTCCGAGAATGACCGAATCCTGAACCATGAGATCAAGGAATTAAGTGCAAAGATTTAGGTCTGT
>CAYUNP010000061.1:5116-25751 GCA_964446085.1 uncultured Pirellulaceae bacterium | reverse complement strand
CTCCCGATTGACCGCGACTACTTTCCACCATCAACACGCTTGAATTCACCAGGCGGCCGGGTCTCTTTCCAAAGATCGTCAACCAGGCCCAACATCTCAACTTCCTGGGCCGCGTCCTGCCAATTGAATCGACCCCGCACGTTGCCCCATTTGTCAACAACGAACAATTCACTGGAATGATGTTCGGCTCCACCGACTCCGCCCATGGCACTGAAAAACTCAGCCGCCACGCGTGGCACGACCTTTTCGTTACCCGTCAGGAACAGCCACTTTTCCGGATCAGCATGATGCGCTCTTGCATACTCGCGCAAGTTGGCGGGCAAATCGGTCGAAGGATCGGTTGTGATGCTGATCAGTTTCGTCGGGTCGTCGCCGAGTCGACTTTGCAAGCCCTCCAGATATTTTGACTGCTCTTTGCAAATCGTTGGACAGGAGATGAAAAAGAAATTCGTGATCCAAACTTCTCCTGTCAGATCGCGCGAAAAGAATGGCTCTTCGTCACTGGTATAGAGATGAAATTCGCGCAAATACTGAACGGTGCTCAGGTCGATCGGTTCACGCCCAACCATCGCGTTGCGAGTTCTGACAATCTCATTCATCGGTGGCTCGGTCTCGGCGGCGACTTCTTTGACAACCTTAACCAGTCGTTTCATGTCGTAAGGATCATCCCACTTGAATCTGTCGCGGTACTTGCCCCATTTGTCGACCAACATGATGTTGTCGGTGTGATTGGCGATGTCGACAACCTCAACGCGAAACATCTGCTCACCAACCTGTTTGACTTTGTATTGTTGGTCAGTCAGAAAAGTCCAACGCGGCGATTGGGCAGCAAATCCCTGTGCGTATTGAGACAAAACTTCAGGAGTGTCCCGATCCGGATCCACAGAAATCGTCACAAAGGCAACGTCCTCTTTTTTAAGTTGCTCGTTGAGGCGGGCGACCTGCTTGTTGAGGTCTTTGCAAATCGTAGGACAGGTTGCGAAAAAGAAACTTACCAGAAATGGCTTTTCGCCACTGAACTGAGCCGTGTCAAACTTTTCATCATGCTGGTTCGTCATCGAAAAATTGTCGATGTGATGCAGGTGCTTCCACGGCACATCAACGATCACGGCACCGGGAGGATTGTCAGCACTTGGCGGAAACTGACCGCTGGAACTTCCGGCAACACCGAACGGTGACGTGGTCATGAAACCCGTAACCAGAGCGATGCCCAAAAAAGCGCATGCCAGAAATCCGAGGACGCCCAACAGCAACAGGTTGGGGCCCGAGTTTTCAGTTGATTCTTTTGCAACATTCATTTTAGTGTGAGCTTTCAACGGCAGACTCAACTGCCAGTGGAGCATGATTGGAACGCGTTTTTGAGTAAGTGCTGATTCGATCGGCGACGTCAGGAACCAACAGGATCACCAACAGGGCTCCCATCAGCATCGCTGGAATCGTGAGCACGTATTTCCAACGTTTCTCCCACCAGAGATGCATGAAAAAGGTAACCACCAGGAACGCTTTGGCAACCGAAACGCTCATCATGGCCAGCCAACCGATCAGTGGCCTGTCCATCAGATGCGAATTGGCAATCCACCAGGACATTGCAGTCAGTCCGCAAAGCAACAGGAACACGATCAGGAAAACCGTGCGGTGACTTCCGGAATTTGATTCGCCAACGTCGTTCATGTCAAAACAGATACAACAAAGGAAACAGAAATATCCACACGATGTCAACAAAGTGCCAGTACAGTGCGACGTTTTCGATCAGCCCAGCTTTGCTTGCAGAAAGCGTCATCGGCAGCATCACCACGAACACAATCAAGCCAATCAAAACGTGTAACGCGTGGAAACCCGTCAACATGAAGTACGTATTGGCCCAGGTGTTTCCGCTGGGGATAACCATTGGCAGCTTGAGATCAAAGTCCTGATTGATTCCGTGGTGCACACCTTCCCATTCAGGAGACAGATGCAGCTCATCATGAGCCCTTATCCGATTCCGCAATGGAGCAACTTCGCTGGTGAGTTGTGTGACAGCGATCGTGGCCTCGGTTGCCAGCTTCGTTTTCGCAACCAGTTCCTCTGCCGCTTCGGCGCCTTTGGCTTTGAGCGCTTCGATCTCTTTTTGCAACGAGGCCAGATTCAGATTCGCAGCTGCCAATTTCGCGTCTGTGACTTGTGACAGTGCTGAGACTTCCCGCTGTTCGTCGCGGGTGTATTTCGCAAATCGTTCAAGCTGATCTGGCGAGAAACTTTCAGGATAGATTTGGCAGGCGAGCGATTCCAGGGCCAGCTGCTGCATGTACGGATCGTCCGTCCGCCCGACTTTCGATTCAGTCCACTGCACCATGCCGGACTGAATCAGAATCAGCCGATCGAGCCGTTCTTTGGCAGCCGGGTTATCCTTGTCCTCTTCCAGCACGCCAATCTGAGCCCGAACATCATCCTTGAGCCCGGAAAGCCAAATCGTGTCGGCTCGATCGTAGAGAGCGCTTCGCGGAAAGTTGGGATGGATACCATGATCAAACTTCGAAACATATTCGACACCTTTGATGCCCAGAAAAGCTGTCCCCAAAAGCAACGTCAACAGTATCCAGCGTTTCGCTTTCGCGGGAGCATCGTGCCTGGCGGCTTCGAGCGCGAACACGATCGTGACACTGGAGCAAATCAGTACAAACGTATTCAGTGAGCCCAGCCATTCGACGACATGGACTTCATGCGGTGTCGGCCAGGTTCCTTCCGGAGCTCCGAAACGTAGCACAATGTAGGTTCCAATCAGCGCGGTGAAAAACATGATCTCCGTCGACAGAAACAACCACATCGCGATCTTTCCTCGCGAAACCGGAATCGCAGCCTGGTATTGCAATCCGTGACCGTGTGAATTGTCGTGAGTCGAAGTCATGCTTACGTCAAACAGGCAATGAGAAGTCCCGTCATGTACAGCGGCAGATAGAGCAACGAAGAACGCATCAGCTTTTTCGCAGTCACATCATTTGGATCCGAGTTGAATCCGATCGATGCCTTGAGATAGGGCGCACCAACGATCAGCGAGATTACGATCAACAGGATGACATGAAAGATCGTTCGAACCTCAAAGATTGGAATCAGACTGCAGACAATCAAAAGCACGCAAGTCAAAACCGACTTGAAGCCGGCCCGTTTTCCACTGGGGTCAACAACGGTCAACATCTGTAGACCACCCGCTTCGTACTCGTGTCGGTACTTCCAGGCGATGGCCATGAAGTGGGGAAACTGCCAAAACACAAGGACACCAAAGAACGCCCACGCAACCATCGGAACCGTCGCTGTGGCCGCCAGGGCTCCCATGATGACAGGCAGCGCACCGGCGATTGCCCCGATCTCCGTGTTAAACCAGGTCTTTCGTTTCAGGGGTGTATAAATCACGACGTAGACGATCCAGTTAATGGCCGCGCAAACCGTCGTCTGCCAGTTGACGAAGTACCAAAAAATGACGGCGCTGAGAACGAACGTGAGCGCTCCGAAGGCCAGCACTTCCAGTGACGTCAGTTTTTCAGCCGGCAGCGGTCGACCCGCGGTCCGCGGCATCAGCAAATCCGTCTTCCGTTCGACATACATATTCATCGCGTTGCCACTGAAACAGATCAGCAAACAGCCAATCGTGCCCCAAAACAGAATCGGAACGTCGATAAATCCCGGTTGCGAAACAATGGCCGCGACGATGAACGTCAGCACAACCATGATCGAAATCCGCATCTTGGTTAGCTCAACGTAGGCCGGCATTCGATCCGCAAAGGACGGCGAATCGGCTACTGAGGCGAGCGGTTTTTCGGTTTTGGTGGGTGACGACATCAGCACTCTGGTTTGGTTGTGAAGAGAATCATTGTCCTCTCGGAAGTTGGCTTTGAAAAGTCAGATTGTGGGTTTAGGTGGTATCGCTTTCCGGGCGGTGAACTCAATGTATTCACAGGGCAGAAACCTATGCCACCTGCTGTTTCTCTCCACCCCCCAGAATCGCTGGAGCAAATAACCGATGCGACCGGAAAACCTGGACGGTCCAGAACGCGAGGATCAATGAACCAACGGCGACATGTGCGGTCACCAGATTCATCTGGAACATGCTCTTTTCAGGCACCACAAAGCCAGCCGCAAATCCCATGTCGGCAAACCAGACCGGCCAGCCGAACTTGACGACCCATGTGCCAAACCCAAGAGAGAACTGAACCAGAATCGCCAACATCAAACATCGCATCGACCAGACAAGACCATGACTTGCTGGCTCCCGTCGTTTGGCTCGGGCGACCGCAATCGCCTGAACGAAAGTTCCAATCACCAGACTGATCGCCACCATCACATGCAGCACGATCAGGCCCTGATATTCTTTCGGCGATGCGGCTTCAGAAATGTGACGTAGAAAAGCACCGACGATCAACTGGCAGTAGGCAACCAGCAGCATGAGAGTCGGCCACGTCGAAGTGAATGATCGTGATGAGTTGCCTGTTTTTCGAAACGACTCCTGCTCAAACCACCAACGCGATGTCACAACACAAAAGCCAACGACTGCCAGGAAGAACGCTGGTCCAACACAGCCATGAATCTTGGCCATGGTACGATCGCTAAAGAAGACTTCGAAATCGCCAAGCTTGCCTTTGGCGGAAAGGACTCGCACTCCGCCCAACAAACCCTGAAAGCCAACCAACAGAAAAAGAGCCACTGAATACCAACGCACCCACCATCTCGAATCGCGTCGAAAGGTGAACCACATCAACACGATCGCCACGAGCCCGGCGATCGAAGCCAGCAGGCGATGTCCGTGCTCGACGAACAGATCCCAGGGGCCAAAGAACCAGGTAGAAATCGGATACGCAAACATGTTGTACCCAAAAGTCCCCGGCCAATCGGGAACCGCCATGCCAGCATCCCAGGACGTCACCAATCCGCCAAACCAAATCAACGGAAACACGATCAGCGTCAGCATTACGCCAACGCGATGAGGGGCCTTTGATCTGACTATCGAAGACGCGAAGCTTGAATCAGATTCAGCGTCTGTCTCAGGGTCGGGTTTTGTAGGTGCATTTGGCATCTCCTACATCTTATCGTCAAAACGGCAAATCAGGACCGGAACATTCTGTCACACTCCTGTCCCAATTGCGTTCTCAATGTGAGCAGGATTTTCACTGGCCCAAGCCAGGCGTCGTCGGCAGCGTGTTTGTCGTACCGGCTTTAGCCGAAAATTTACCGAATCGATTCCACCTAAAGGCGGGACGACGAACAACACTACGAAAAAGCTAACAGGTTGATAACCCGACGCGGGAAGCTGAAGTCGATTTGAGATTCGGAGCGTTTTCACACATTTTCAGCGAGCAGGAACCCGAACTTGTCTCGATTGAGTAAAATTTGCCAAAGCCTGACACGTCGATTTGCCTTTCCTCGTGTATGCTCGATAATTCAAAGACATATTCCGGTTTTTTAGAGGATCTCATGTTCCGACTCTGCTTGATTGGTTTGACCAGCTTTCTTTGCGTGTTGAATGCGAAGGCCAACGATTCTGATTTCGACATCAAACCGCTGCAGGAACAGATCCTGAAAACAATCGAGTTGGTGCGGCCAGCGGTGGTGGCGATTCGCGGCCAAGGAGCAATGTTTAGCGGTGTCATCGTTAGCAAAGAAGGTCACATTCTCTCCGCTGGTCACGCAGTGCAACCGGGACGTCGATACCGGGTTATCTTGCCCGATGGACGACAGTTGAGAGCCCGCGGCAAAGGCTCCAACCCGCAGACAGATTGTGCTTTGCTGAAAATAACCTCTGACGATGAGGACTTGCCATTTGTCCGCATGGGTGATTCTGAACCGTTGGTCCGCAATCAGCCCTGCTTGAGTCTCAGCTTTCCAGGGGGACAGGGAACTCGCGGTGTTCCTGTGGTTCGATTTGGTCGAGTCGTTCGTAACGGAATACGTAGAGGCATGTTGCAGTCAACAGCTTTGATGGAACCAGGGGATTCGGGAGGCCCGCTCTTCGACCTCCAGGGACGCGTTATCGGAATCCATTCGCGCATCGGCACCAATATGCAGCGCAACTTTGAAGTTCCGGTCAACACTTTCAAACAATGTTGGAACGAGCTGAATCGAGAGCAGGTGTTTACTCAGACCGGTCCTCCGGTTCCAAGACTTGGCTTCGTTGGAAATGACAGAAGTGACGATACCGGAATCGATGTGCGACGGGTGGTTGAAGGCACTCTCGCGGAAGAGTTTGGAATGAAGGTGGGCGACGTTGTAAAGTCGGTCTATGGAAAGGAAACTTTGACGATCCGCGAGTTACGCAAGGCTCTTGTTGCGGCCCGCGATGAAGATGCGGACGAGATAACCGTCCGGGTGTTTCGGGACGAAGAAGATGTCGACTTGAAAGTGACATTTGATGTCGAAAGAGAAGCTGCTCCAGAAGTGGCGTTGCCGAAGTACGCTGATGAACCTGTTGCTGACAAACCGTTCGCTGAACCCAAAGCGATTAAACAGCTGGCGAACCTGCCTGCCGAGTTCGCTGATCTGGAAGAGAAGCTCGATGACGTGTGCGTGGAAATTCACAGTGAACTGTCTGACGGCGACAGGATGGAAATCGTTGGGACTTTGATCAAGGGAACTTCGTTTGTGGTGAGCAAGAGTTCCATGGTGGCGCAGGACCCGAAGACAGAAATTGGCGGCGCCAAAGTAACGCTTGAAGTTGTTGCTCGCGACTCTGATAACGATCTTGTGCTTCTCAAGCAGGAGAAACGGAATTCGGTTGGTGTAGAACTGGGTGATGAGAAAGAAACGCCAGGCATTGGCAGGTTCCTGCTAACGCCTGACGCTGACGGCGATGGACTCGTCAGTATCATCAGCACAAAATCCTTCAGGTCTCGCAAGCAACAAAGTCGTGGCTTCCTCGATGTGATGCCGGCGGACTACAAAGATCGAGGCGGAGCGGAATTGCAACAGGTCAACACCAATGGAGCGGCTGACAAGGCAGGCTTGAAAGTCGGTGACGTTGTGACGCAAATTGATGAAACACCGATTCGCACTCACATGGAACTGCGACGCTTCCTGGGTACAGTTGACCCCAACAACACGATTACAGTAAAGGTCAAACGCGGTGAGGAAGAATTGGAGAAATCCATCCGCCTGGGCGCTTACCCTTCGAGGTCCCGGCACGCAGCCGACATGATGAGCAAGAGTGGCCGTCGTGATGGCTTTAGCGAGGTTATTCCGCACGACGCAGACCTGGATCCTGAAAACTGTGGCAGTCCAATCTTTGATCTTGAAGGCAAATTCGTTGGCTTGAACATCGCGAGAAACAGTCGCGTCCGCAGCTACGCCATACCACGAAGTATTGTCAAAGCCCTGGTCGATGAAAACCAGTGACTCTTGAAAGCTGAATTGATGAGTGCCGGTTTACGCTTGCCTGCGGCAAGGATATGCAGAGTAAGTATAAAGAAGCCGCACGCGGTGGTTTGGCGGTGAACGTTATCGAGTGTTAGCCAACGACATGTTCGGCTATCGGGTTGTTGTATGTATCTTTCATGAAACAAGTCGCGATGGATGACCTGTCAAACGAGCGACTTGATAAACCCAACCAGGCTCTCAATCCAATCGCATTGACTGGTTTGCTTTTGATAATTGCTGGCGTAACGGTATGTGTTGCAACATCATTTTTTTGGGAATTGCCCGGCGGCACCGGTACACGGCAGATCGCCCTTAGCTTCTTCAATGGAATGTTTTTGTCGTTGCCAATACTGCTCTCTTTGTGGATGGTGCTTGGACCGCAAATATGGATCATTCGCCTTCCGCTGGCGTCAGGTTCGCTGTTGGCTTTGTTGGGGATTTATCTGGCGACGATTTCAATCCAGTCCTCCAATGCTCCAGGTGAAGTCTATTGGATCATGTCAGCAATAGCGCTGGCTGTAGTCGTGAGTATCCAGATCCCACTTTGGATTGTCCGGTTTTTCAAACGGGTGCATATCAGTCGACGAGGGTCAGGATCATCAGCCGGATCGCAATTTTCGATAAAACACTTGCTGATTGCGACGACTGTTTTTGCATTGGTACTGCCATTGCTTCAATGGTTCACAACGTTGGGAAGTGCGCGACAGATGCCGGGCGTTATGTTTCGGGAGATGTTGGGATTTTGCGGCATCTTTATTTTGGTGCTGGCCTTTTTGACTTTGCTCTCAGTGCTGATCGTTTTCGCGCCAAAACTTCGATTCTGGTCTTTGGCATTGTTGATCATTGGCATCATTTTGCTTCCATTTGCTGTGGTACCTTCGATCAGTTACGTCATTGGCAGTCGTTTTACTGTGGGAGACTATTTTGACATGGGTCTGAATGTCATAACCTTTTCAGCCGCCAATGCGCTGACCATGATCGTATCTATGTACCTGTACTACAGCATTGGGTTTCGGCTAGAAAGTTCGAGAGCATCGTGACCGTGGTTCAGAAACCGGTCCTTCACAGGCTGGAGCGTGGTGATGGCGCCACATACTGGCTACCGCAAACGCAGGTTTGGCACACTACGCTGGGAAGACCCAGCCTACAGCACTATTCAGCCAGCAACGGCAATCGCTCTCGATCGGAGACCACGACTCCGCCGGGCTTCTCTTCGGTGATCGCAAACATCACAGCCTCAGCGACCGGAATTCTGGCATCGATCGGAACGATGGTTTTTTCGCTCGACGTGATATCGAACACGCCCCCGTCGACCGGATGTTCCTGCGCAGGGTCGGTATCAAAGATCCAAAGTTGATACTGACTTTGAAGAGGATCGTTAGGTTGAAGTCCTGCAAATACCATGAAGCCTCTTTGCAATGCATCGCTCCAAACGACTTCACCCGTCGCGGCAGAATCCGATCCGGTTGCCGACCAGTCGATCCGAGTCAGTTTCTCAGGTTCGCTATTGGCAAAATTTGAAAACAGAACTTCGATCGAAAGTGGTTGTGTTGAAAGTGGTTGTTGCTTCACGGCAGTGTTGTCTACGACCGGTCTCGCAGGCTCGGCGAACGGATTCCAACCGGTCAGCAGCAAAACAACTGCCACCGCAGCAGCTATCCAGGCCAACGCTTCGCGGGACGTCAAACCGGAATCGGGTTTCGGAGCCGTCTTCGTAGTTGGGCGACTCTCAGTCGGCACGCTTTCGAAATGTTGTTTTGCGCCATCAAGAACCTTTTGCCGCAACTTGGCAGACATCGCAGAAGGTGAACTTTCGGTATCGGCATTGTGCATGCTCACATCGATTGCTGCCGCAGTGAGCTCGTACTTTTCTGCTTCGATCTCAATTCGATCCCGGTCCGGATGATCGCTCACGAACTGATCGAACTGCTTCTGCTGTTCCACATCGAGCCCATCGGTGGCTCGCAGGATCAACAGTTCAGTGAACCATTGTGGGAATTCTTCAGATGTCATCGTGCGGTCAATCATGTTCTACCCCATCATGGGACTTGGCAGCGAACAAACGGCGCTGCAATTCACCTAATCCTCGGCGAATGTGAGTTTTGACGGTGCCCAGTGCGATACCGGTTGATTCGGCAATTCGCATGTGCGAAAGCCCATCGTAAACACTCAGTCGAATAACGTCTTGCTGTTGTTGAGGAAGTTCTGCCAGAAAGTCTTCGGCCTGCCGGGCATCGTCCATTAATTCCGCACGACTGGCAGCATCTCTCTGGGCATCTTCGTATCGTTGCAGCGAATCGGTATCCACCGCAACAGTAGAGTCCGGGCGGCGTTTCCGATAAAGGTCAATCAGTCGTCGTCTGGCGATCATGGCAACAAAGGTGGCTTCCGATGCAAGGTTGGCATCGAATCGATCAGCTGCCTGCCAGATTTTGACAAAGATATCCTGAACGGCATCTTCAGCAGTTTGCTCATCCGGACAGTTGCGACGTGCCAGTGACCAGACAAGTCCGCCATAGCGATCGAGACAGGTCGCGATCGCTTCTGGCTGACCAGCCGCAACATCAGGCAAAACGGGAGAAACATCGTTCAACGTTTGACGTTCCAATTGAGCCGTACTGGTTGCGGAATAAGGTGCGGTTTTCAGATCGACAGCCATAACAGCGATTCCTATGGGCTAGCCACCAGGACACAACACCAGGACCATCAACCTCCCTTAGCCGCAGCTTATTGAGGCAGAATCACAGTGTCGATGATGTGGATGACGCCGTTACCGCACTCGATATCAGTTTTGATAACTTTGGCACCGTTGATCATCACTTCTTTTTTGTCCGTGACTTTGATATTCACTTCTTTACCGTTTACCGTTTTCGCTTTCTGAAGCTTAACTACATCCGCAGCACGAACGTCTCCCGATACGACGTGGTAAGTCAAAATCGCTTGCAGTTTCTCCTTGTTTTCCGGCTTCAGAAGCATCTCAAGTGTTTCCGCTGGAATTTTCTTGAAGGCTTCATCTGTTGGAGCGAATACAGTGAACGGTCCTTCGCCCTTAAGCGTCTCGACAAGGCCAGCTGCTTTGACGGCTGCAACCAACGTCTTGAATTTGCCAGCACCGACGGCAGTATCAACGATATCTTTCTTGCTGGAAGTCATCGTTCCGCTGTCCTGGCCAGGGATCAAAACCGTATCGATCACATGAATCACGCCGTTACTGCATGCGATATCAGCTTTGACCAACTTTGACTCGTTGAACATGACGTTCTCACCGTCGACTTTGATCATCACCTTTTCGCCCATCGCCGTTGCGGCTTCCTTGAGCTTCACAACATCGGTCGACTTCACGTTACCTGACACAACGTGGTACAGCAGAATCTGCTTCAGTTTGTCGCGATTTTCTTCTTTAAGAAGGGTCTCAACGGTGCCCTTGGGTAGCTTTTTAAACGCCTCATCCGTTGGAGCAAGAATCGTGAAGGGGCCTTTACCCTTGAGCGTTTCAACCAAACCTGCAGCTTTTGCAGCGGCGACCAGCGTCTTGAACTGACCGGCACCCACAGCGGTGTCAACAATGTCTGCCTGAGCCATCTCCTTTTCCTGCTGAAGCGACACGTAAGTCGCTGCCGTTTCAGCCTGGCTTTTTGAATGTGGGCACTCCTGGGCAAATGAAGTACCGGCAAACATTACAGCGGCACATGAAACGTAGAACAAAATTTTGGTTTTCATCAGATTTCTCGTGAATTGCAAGGGGAATCCAAGACGCCGTGTCTCAGTGCGAGTGCATTCGCAGTGAATACCGAAGCGGATTCAAAAATCCCGAAATTCGACACAGAACGCCAAACAAAGCACCGGATTCCTTTTTGAATTGCCAAGAACCAGCCAAAAATCTTTGGCAGTCCCCCCGCAATCTGTTCCAATTTGAAATGGGGCGAGATCATTCTCAACCAACGAATCCCTACGAGGAAAATTCATGTTTCGAAAACGTCTTCTTGCGATCGCAGTGCTGGTTTTACTCCTTGCTGACTTTTCGTCGCACGCCCAAACCAAAACCGACGCAGAACCCGCGGCGTTTTACGCAGGCACCGTCGTTGACGCCGCCGGAGAACCGGTTGCCGATGCAACGGTTTTCAGCACTCGATACACCCTTTTCGCGATTGGCGATCCACAGCCAATCCAGTCGCAAACAAAAAGCGACAGTGATGGCAAATTCAAAATTCCACTTTATGGCAAGACTTCACATTCCATTTGTGTCTACGCCAAAGGCCACGCGCTTTGGGTTGAACGATTTCGCACCCCGTATTCCTCCACCAAGTCTTCCAAAGACAACACGATTCAACTCGAAGCCCCCCAAACGGTCGAAGTTACGATCCTCGGCAGCAACGGAAAGCCTGCCAAAATCGATTCGGCTCAACTCAGGCACTTTCGTTCAGATAGAAAAAAATTTGGCTTCTTCGACTGTGGAGATTTGCCCGTTCCGGTTCAATTCGAAGACAATCGAATGATTGTTGACTGGTTGCCTGATGATGGATCCGTCGCTATTGAAGTCAGTTGCAAGGACCATGTTTCCCAATCGATCACCATCGAAGAGGGAAGTGCTTCGAAACGATCCGCTCAATTGTCCGCCGCTGCCCGTTTTGGTTGCACGATAACCGAAGGCGACCAACCGATACAGAATTCCTCCGTCGACATCCGGGTTTTCACAAAACCGCCAAACAACAAAATGTGCGAGGTGTCGAAAGTTGCAGGAATTCGATCCAACGTCGACGGCAAATTTGAAATCGAACTTATCGAGGGCACGGTGAGCCTGACAAGCCACCAAAGAAACTTTGGATCTCCGATTATGCCGGCCCAATTCGAGCTAAAAGCTGATGAAACAGTGAAGAAAAAAATCAGGTTTGGCCGCCTGATTACCATTCTTGGCCGAATTGTTGACGAACAAGGCGATGGAATCGAAGGTGTCAATGTTCATGTTGATGTTAGTGGCAATCGCAATGTAGTAACGAACATGGCGGGCGAGTATGAATTCGAAGCAAGAGAATTCCACCTGCCTCGTCGGATTGACGTTTCAGAAATCCCCGACCGTTACAGCGATCCTTTCTCATCAGAATTGAGGTTTGGACAAGCTGGAGAAACCACCACGCAGAAAGTAAAAGACATTGTGCTGCCGAACGCCTTTCCGGTTTCCGGCACGGTGGTCGACTCAGACGGCAAGCCAGTTGAAGGTGCCTATGTAGAGGCCGGATGGGACGTGCGCATAAGCCAACAGATAATAAGAAAGGCAGGTGGCTCAACCCACACCGATAGCGATGGCAAGTTTACCCTTAAAAAACCGGTCGATGCAGAAGTCGCTCTCTACGCCATTGCTGATGACCTGGCTTCTCCAAAGGTGATTTTTGTAAAACGAACCGATCGTGACAACGTTAAACTGGTTGTCACAGATGACGGCGTCATGAAACTGTCAGGCAAGATCAGCGGGACCAATGGCACCCCAGTCAAGAACGCAAACATTGTCGTCTACCAGCGGCGCGGGATTCCTGGAACAAGTGATGGGCGCTATTTTCTGGGACGCCCCCTTGGAGAATGTCAGACAAGTGACGATGGCAGCTTTGAATTTCCCATACCACTGTACCGCTGTGAATACTACGGATGCAAAATCTCGGCTGCGGGATATATGGGAAGAAAAATTGAGACGCTGACGACTCCCGAATCTGGCAACCCAACCGATTTCGTTGATTTTCGACTCGCTGCTAACGCCCGTTCTCTTCGCGGCAAAGTTGTTGACTCCAGCGGAAACGCAGTAGCTGGCGTCAATGTCTGGACGCATCGCTTTATCGAACCGGGCGTAAAAATGCACGAACCGGTCAATCATCGAAACCTCAAACGCAGCTCTGCCAAAACAGACGCAGAAGGCAAGTTTGAACTCAGCGGCGTTCACGATCGGTCCAGTTTCGTCTTCGCGGACAAAGAGGGCTATCGCATGACCGGCGCTTCAATCCGTGATGGCGCTGAAGAAAACAACTTGACGATTGTTTCAGAAAGCGAACCAGCTGAGAAACTCCAGTTCGCCACCCGCGACCCGGAGGAACGTAAATTCCAGGTTAACCAACTCGTCGATTTTGCAAAACAGATTTCAAAAAAGAAACTGGGCCAGACCGCATCGGGTCATGTTTTCGATCTGCTAATGTTGGTCGACCGCGAACGGATCAAAACCATGCTCAAGGAAAAAGATCTGAGCCTGGGAGAGGCAGCGATGCACGCGGCGGTGGGAAATATTGAAGAAGCGCTTGAAACGACACTGGCTTTGGAAAATCCCAGGACGCGCGTTCTGACTCTGGTTTCCATTGCCAAGCGAACTGAAGACCCGCAACAACGACTGGTTTTACTCAACGAAGCAGGCTTTCAGCTCTTGAGAATCGCCGATATTGAAAACCGGGTTGCAGTATCTTCTTCGATTATCGATGAACTGCTTGATATGGGTGAAGTGGACGCGGCAACTGATTTGGCGAATCTCACCACGCCCGTCGTCCTGGCAATCAATGGTAGAAAGAATAAAAGGGGGGAGCTTGCCAAATCCACGTACGCCAAAGCACTCGTTCGCATTGACTACGATTCAGCCTGGGAGCTGGTCAAAAAAGACAATACCAATGTCGAAATCATGGCTTACAAATTGGCGGCGGAAAACCCGGATCGCGCAATTGAATTACTTGGCAAGATTTCCAGACGCAGCTCCTATGTGCCTCGCGTTGCCTGTCGCATGGCGACTGTCGATCCGGAACGAGCGTTCAAACTTGTTCAGTCAGCTCCTTTTTCCGTCGGAAACAAAGCCAACGGTCAGGCAACACTGGCTTACATACTGAAGGATTCACATCCGGAGAAAGCAAAACAGCTTTTGAATGATGCATTCGAAGCGCTATTCAGTTCCTTTCCTCGCAACGATGATTCTCGCATTGGAGTGATGCTGAACCTGCTACGATTCGAGTCACAAATTTGTGACAATGGCTCAGCGAACTTCTGGAAAATCGTCGAAAAAATCTCGGACCCGAATGTGCGACTGGGCAATACTGGAAACAGAGACGAACTTCTGGTTCAATCAGAACTTGCGCTGCTGTTCGCAATGTTTGATCGGGAGCCGGAAGCCAGAGAGCGACTATGCTCGATTCTCATTGATCGTTTTGAGAACCCCCGAGATACCGAGCTGAACAGTCGCAGCACACGCAAAAACGGGATTGCAATGGCCGCCGTGGCACTCCACGATCCACAACGGGCGATCAAGATGGTCAAAACGTTCCACGAAAAAACTCCCGCAAAGCTTCGATCCAGCAATCCCAGACCATGGGCTGTCGTGGCAGGCTGCCTGGCGCGTGACGGTGACAAGATCCTCGACTTCCTCGCAACTGAACTACGGTTTACCCGGATTCGTGGGGAATAATACTAGAGCCAGTTTCAAAACCCCGGTTTGTGAAAGTACCACGAATCTCCGAGTCGATCTTACTGGGAAAACGACTCGGAGAGTCGTGCTACTTTGGTCGAAAATCGGGTTGTTAGACAGAATTGACAATGCGTAAAAAAAGCGAATCCGCAAAAACGGATTCGCTTCAATTTTGGTTTGGAACAAAGTTCCTGACCGTCCTGACCTACAAGCTACGGCGTCGTACAAAGAAGAATCCGCCAAAAAGCAAAACCAGGGCCGAGCCGGGTTCTGGAACAGCAACGACTTCAACTCTAAAGAAACCTGTTGGATCATTGCCTGTATCAGGGTTTCCAATAACCTGGGAGCCCGCCTCAACACCATTGATGTTCAGCACTGCTGTGCCCGATTCGCCAGCCTCAAATTGTGTCCCAGTATTCTGGAAGCCATCGGCGAATACGGAATCAAATTCACTGATAGCAAGAAAGTACTCTCCAGCTGGTGCGTCAAACGTAATTTCGCTGAAAAGACCTGTCGAACCATCGTCATCGGAATCGAGCAGGATTCCATCGGAATCAAAAAGTCCAAGCTCTGTATCGATGGTAGTAACACCATCGGCGAACAACGAGTTATCGGTGTTAAAGATGAATGTACCTGGGTTACCAATCACTCCCAAGTCAACGAAGCTCGGCGGCTGCGCCTGTGCTGTCATCGCTGATGAAACGACAAACATGAGTGCTACAACCATAGAATAAAATCTTGATGTCATAATCGTTCTCCCAAAATGTGTAAATAGAATCTCGGAAACGAGAGAGAGTACGTGGAAGTGGTCCAAATACACTCAGAAGCAGGATTCAATGACACCACTCAATTCAAAAATCACGCAATCTTGGCGAGCTCTCAGTGAGTTACTTTTCCCATGCCATTGTCGAATAACAAGCGCGTCGCAAAACTAGCTGGCGAGTAAGTCCCGGTTGCTGATTCTGAAGTTCCATTCAAACACGTTTGCTGATCTGGTTATCGATCACCAGACACCTGCGCATCAATTATAACGGGATCTTTCTGGCTGTGACGAATGAACCACCTACCGCCGGTTCAAGCCTTAACTGATGATTCGAAAATCGTGGTCAACGGACCCCAATCACGCACGATACCTGCCATTTTAGCCATAAATCTCAAATAGTACGGAGAGCTGCTTCGACCCCGATTTCGCATTCGGAAATCGTGGTTGGTTTCGAACTTCGTTTCCAGTGGCTGACGGCCTGAACTGGGCGTTGTACGATCGTTTTCTGTTGAAATTGGCCGTCAGCGGACGCCAATCTCGCACACAACATGCAATTCTGAGAACATCAATAGTGCGGAGGGCGTTCCGCTTCGGCGTCGCGGACTTCGGGTTCGGAACTGGTTTCGACTTTCGTTTCCAGCCGCTGGACCTGAACCGAGAGTTGTTCAATCGTTTTCTGTTGCTGTAGCACGACTTCGTTGAGCGACTCATAGTCTTGCTGCAAGTGCGTTAAGGCAATTTCAGCATCAACAATTCGTTCGCGGTCCGTTCTTGATTCCTTACTCATGGCCTCCCTTTTTTTAATCCAGCAACTTCGAAACCCAGGCTCTCGATCACGGACGTTAGTTCATCAACCGTCGCCTCGCCATTGACACTGGCGAGGCCACGATTCAGATCTATTTGAATTGAATCAACCGCTTCCATTCCATTCACTGCCGTTTCGATTCTGCTAACACAGCTGCCACAGTGCATGCCACTGACCAACAGTTCAACCGTCGACTCGTCAGAGGCCAGTTTGGATCTGAAAAATCGCTTCGACAATATTTGACCGATCAACAAAAGTACGGTCACGGCACTTAACATTGACAACCAGTTCTGATGGTGGTGATGGTGAGCATTTCCTGCCACGACAGCGGTGCTCAATACCCAGTCAAAGAGAAACGCTCCCAGAAAGCTACCGACCACCAGTGTTCCCAAATAAATCGACAGGACTCGCCAGCCGAATCGTTTCCTGATCGCGCCCATCGTCGTCAGATTCGTTGCAGGGCCAGCCATCAGAAACACCAGCGCAACAGCCGGAGGCAATCCGGATTGAACCAGCGCCGCTGCAATCGGAACCGATGCCGTAGCGCAAACATATAGCGGTATCGCAATCACCAACATCAACAGCATCGCCGGAAGCAGACCCGCAGCACCAACCTCCTTGATGACGCTTTCGAATCCCAGTGTTCCAATCAGAGCCGAAACGGCAACTCCGATCAACAGCCAGAGCCAAATCGAATGCAGTACTTCCATCGCATGCGACCACAACTCGATCCACCAGGCAGCTCCGGAACGATTCGCCGCGGACACAACCGCATGATCCTGAACCGCCTCATCTTCTGAACTGCCGGATACCTCCGTAAGCCAACCGCCGACCACTCCGGTCACTGCGGCGATGATCATTTTGAAAATCGCAAACGGCCAACCGAAGAACGAGGCACTCACCAAAACAGAATCGACCCCTGTTTGTGGAGTGCTGATCAGGAACCCAACCGCGGCGCCGTCACTGGCCCCATCGTTCTTCAAACCTACCCCCGCCGGGATCACGCCGCATGAACACAGCGGCAACGGCACACCCAACAGCACCGATTGCACAACGCCACGGAAACCACGAAAACGTCGTCGCACAAAATTCGTTGGCAACGCAACGTGCAACACGCCAGAGATCAACATCCCCAGCAGCAACCACGGCGAGAGCTCACACATCGTTGTCCAGCAACGGCGAAAGAACTCCACGAAATCAAAAAAGGCGACAGGCATGGGTGTGATCGTGGACTTAATGAACCATTTACGCAAGCCGGAGACGCCGAAGCGCGATCAGGGTGGACGCTAATACTCGATGAACGATACGATAGATGCGTGAGTTTCCAGCCTGTTAGCCCCTGAATTTATACAATCACTGGCTGGAAGCCGATGCCAACTCGCTCAACATTCGCGATGGACGAAATGCAACCTGACACTCAATGCGACGAAACCGATCCGGCATTGCCCATCGACAAATCCTCGGTCAACGAGACAGCGGACACGATCGTCGATTCGCTCGTCTTCGCCAGCGACGCAAAACGCGCCTCGCCAATTCCCGACTATGACAATGTCGTGGATCTGATTGTCCGCCTCAAGTCGATTGTCTATCCCGTGTTCTGCGCTGTCGAACACACACGTGAAGTTGTCCGCGACCGTTTGCGTAATGAAGTTGCGGACGTCGGTGAGTCACTGGCAAAATTGATCCGCCGTTGTATCCTTCGCGACGCCCAATCCTGTCTCGCCATGAAACAATTGGGCTGCGATGAACCCGAAGCAATCGAACGCTCGAAGACGCTGATCGAAAACCTCGACGAAAACAGTCTGGAGTTTGCCCGACAGTTTATAAAGAAACTTCCCATGATTCGGGAATCGCTGATGAAAGACGTGCGGGCTGCCTACGATGGCGATCCGGCCTGCCGAAACTTTGACGAAGTCATCCTCTGCTATCCAGGGCTCAATGCCGTCACGATTCACCGGATGGCTCATGAACTTTATTTACTGGATGTTCCATTCCTGCCGCGAATGATGGCCGAGTGGTCTCACGGGGAAACGGGAATCGACATTCATCCAGGCGCCAGGATCGGTGACTACTTCTTTATCGATCACGGAACCGGCGTGGTTATCGGTGAAACATGTGAAATCGGCAAGCACGTGAAAATCTATCAGGGGGTGACCCTTGGTGCGTTAAGTTTTGACAAAGACGAACGGGGCGATCTCGTTCGCGGCACCAAACGCCATCCGACTCTCGAAGACAACGTCGTCATTTATGCCAATGCAACGGTGCTTGGCGGAAAGACCATTGTTGGCGATGGCTCGATCATTGGATCCAGCGTTTGGCTGACTCGAAGTGTGGAACCGGGCACTACGGTGACCATGAAAACGCCCAGTTTGCGGATGAAAAATCAGCAACCCGTCGAAAAAGGCGACTACCAGATCTGAGAACGCTAGCGGTAACTCTTCATCGCTGCGGCTTCTCGACGCAGCTTTGGAACCAGGAGTTACTTTGTCTCGTAAGCGGCCGATCCTTGTTCACGCTGACGTTTACCGAATTCACAGAAAAAGCTATTGTTTCGATCAACCCGCTACCCGAGGAATATTGATGAAACCTGCCAACACTGCCACAACCAGCTTGCCACTGTACCTTACCCGTTTCGCAGCGACCGCTCTGTTTGTTGCTTCGACACTGTTGGTGATTGGCTGTGAAAATCCCGCGTCGTTACTGAGCACTGTGATCAGTTCACCGTTTTCGTTTTTCAGCAACGGTGAATCAAAGACTCCCAAAACAAAAGCTCCGGTCCAGGAAAGCTCAAGCAGTAACAAATCCGGATCTGCTGACGAACTGGTTAAAGGCTGGGAAAAACCGGACCTGACTCTGTTTGTCACCGGACGCCTTCACGGCTACATCGAGCCTTGTGGTTGCACGGGTCTGTCGAATCAAAAAGGCGGACTACTACGACGCCACACATGTCAAAAGATGCTTCAGGCCAAAGGCTGGAATCCGGTCAGCATCGACGCCGGCAACATGATCCGGCGGTTTGGCCAACAGCCAGCAATCAAACTCAAGACGGCCTACAAGTCGATTTCCAAAATCATGAAGTACGATGCGATTGGCATGGGCATCGACGACATGAAAGTTTCCGGTGGCGACATGTTGCTGTCGATCGAAGAAGCCAAACAGACCGAAGAAAGCCCGACTCCGTTCACCAGCGTGAACATGGCGCTGTTCGAAGATGCGTCCTACGTCGCGCCGTTTCGAATCATTGAGAGAAACGGAAAGAAAGTCGGCGTCCTTTCGGCCATTGGTGCCGAACACGTGGAGAAGGCTCTGGCCGCTGGACCCAACGATGAATTCACTCTGGCGATGCCCGAAAGAGCGATTGCCAATGCACTCCGCAATCCGGCGTTCGCAGCCTGTGAGGTCAAGGTCCTTCTAATCCAGTCCGAGCCAGAAAACTGTCAGGCGATGGCATTGAAGTTTCCATTTTTTGATCTGGTCGTGACTGCCGGCGGCGCTGGTGATCCCACGCTACAACCGACCCCCATCAAAACATCGCGCGGTGTGACACAGATGATTCAGTGTGGCGTCAAAGGCATGTACGTCGGAGTGGTAGGCATTGACTTTGCAGCCAACGGTTCCAAAGCGATCAAGTACCAACGTGTTGCACTGGATGCGAGCTTTGAGGATTCGAAACCGATCAGGGAAATTTTCCTTGGCTATCAAACTGAATTGAAAACGCTGTGGGAAGGCGGTGACCTGGAAGACATCAAGCCACGACTCCACCCCAGCGGCCACAAGTTTGTTGGCTCCGAAGCATGTCGTGACTGTCACGATGTGGAATACGACATCTGGAAGGACGGTCACGCAGGCGACGGCGGACCTCACGCCAAAGCAACGGCTGATTTGACTGATCCTGGCGAACGAACCTGGGTGAAACGCAATTTCGATCCGGAATGCGTGAGCTGCCATGTGACAGGCTGGAATCCCCAAAACTACTACCCTTACCAGACCGGCTACACTGACTTGAAGAAAGATATCCTGCTGCATGGCAACGGCTGCGAAAATTGTCACGGCCCCGGTTCGGGTCACATCGCAGCTGAAGATGGTGACGACAAAGCGTTGCAGGAAAAACTACGCCTGGAAGTCCGCGTCACAATCGAAGAAGCCAAGGCTCGAACTTGCTACGAGTGTCACGATCTCGACAACAGCCCGGACTACGCCGAAGCCGAAGACGGCTGGGACAAGTACTGGCCGACGATTGAGCACGGCGGGTAGGAGAATGCGGAAC
>CAYUNP010000061.1:0-5016 GCA_964446085.1 uncultured Pirellulaceae bacterium | reverse complement strand
GGGAACACTGCGTTCTTTTTATTCTGCGTTCTTCTCTATCTACCAGCCGAACCAACCCTTTTTCTCATCGTCCGCGTGTCGGTTGAGGTTGAGCTTCTCCGTGATGGCTGACTTGAGATGATTGACAACGGAATCGCGATCTGTCGATTTCAGAATGTCCTGCACAACTGCCTTGGGAGAATCGCTTCCCCAGGATCCGCCCTGTTCGAAGTAGCGTTTGGCCGCCTGGCCGATGATGTACGAAGTGAATCCGGCCGCAGCGCCCTGGGGGATCATGGTCAGGATCGTACCCAGTCCAAACGTCATGCCTTTGAACAAACTGGAACCGTAGTTGGCCAATTCGCCAAGTGCATACACGCCACCGGCAGCAGCCAGGGTTTTCGAAAGCCCGCGAGCCTGACTCATGTTGAACTCAAGGCCGTAGACCTTCGAAAGCGTCACCATCATCAAAGCGTCGATCGTGTAGCCGCCGATGACGTCGAAAAAAGGCAGCGGATTCGCCGCGACAACCACCGCCTTCGTTGCGGCCATGCTCCAGATAATCTGATCGGCTCGCGTGTTTCGCATCTCGACACGCATCGAAGCAATCTTGTCGGACTTGTCCGCGGCATACATCGCAGCATTGAGTGCGATCAGGCCGAGCCCTTCTTTCTCCAGCGTCGTCAGAATCAGTGACTTCAGTTCGCCAACGTCGGGTTCGGGCTTGCGCCATTCCGATTCGGTACTGCCGTCTTCTTTTTCGATAACGTATTCAATCTCTCGTGGATCCGCCGACGTGCGCACAAAGTGCTCGGCAGGAATCAGTCCTTCCAAACGCCCCTTCAACAGTTGAGTCACTTTTTCAAGATCTTCATCATTGTAAAGGTCGCATTTGTTGAACACCAGAATCATTGGTTTCTGAACCGCCGCCAGTTCAACCAGCGCCGCATATTCTGTTTCGTTCAAATCCGAATCGGTTACAAACAGAATCAAATCCGCCAGACGAGCTGTCGTTTCAGCCAGGTTGGCCCGATCCTGTCCGCCGACTTCATTGATACCGGGCGTGTCGACAACAATAATTTCTGATGACTTGAAGCCGGGGATACGATAGCCCGTTCCATCCCATTGCGTGCCACGGACTTCTGTCGTCCAGCCACCCTGAATATCGACTTCGGCAACATCACGACCGACCAGGGCATTGATCATCGCAGACTTGCCCGTGCTGATCTCGCCAAAGATCACGATCTCGACGCGGCCGTTAGTGACCTTGTCGTACATCTCCGTTAGACCGGAAAGTTCCTTTTGCAGTTGGTCTCGTTCGGTATCCGAACAGCCGCGCAGCTTCGACAGCGTTGTCTCAACTGACTTGACCGCTTCCTGATAGTGCGGATCTTCAGTGGAAGTTTCGGGTTGAGTCGTTGTGTTGGACATGATTGTTTTCTCGTTCGTCGTGAGCGGCAAGGCGCTAGCCGCCGGTTCTGTTTGTCCACGGCACCGGCGGCTAACACCTTGCCATTCAATACTACCCTTTGTCGTCGCTCAGCTTTGAACGCGCGGTTTGAACAAGTTTACGCAACTCGTCAACGGCCATGACTTTTTCCCAATGTCGCCTGGCCAATCCGGCAAAACCACCTTCGGGCGTTCGCATCTCGTCGCGGAAATATTCGATGAACACCGAACCAATCCACTTCGTAATCAACGCCTGAACAGCTCCCTGCAGGACACCTCCGGCAAACGTTCCGGCAAAAGGAATCGTTTTGACCAATGATGAAGTGACCGCAGTAATCGCCACCGCAGCCCCTTGTGCTCCCAGAAAGCCAACAAGGTTCTTGCCCATCTCGGCCAGCCACGAACGGGCCATTTCGAGATCGACTTTTTGATTGTAAACGTCCGCCAGATCGAGGATCATTTTCGTCGAGATTGCAGATCCGGCAATCAGGTCCACAACAGGAAACGGACTCAGTGCGGCAACGCCACCGGCGCCCCACATGTATTTGTCGACAATGTCCCAGGCCTTTTCGTCGACCTGTCGCTGAACTTTGTCGCGAGCCTTCTCGACCAGGCCGCGCGATTGCAGCAGAACGTTGGCCATCAACAGTTCTTTGCCATCCTTGCGAACGATCTCAACCATTCGCGTTGCCAGTGGTTCGATGTCGGCAGGAACTTCAACGGTCTCTTCGCTCGTGGAGCCATCAGGCAGAACACGGCGCCGCACCCGTTGGCCCGTTTGAGCCTGAATCGAGATGACGTCGTCGTCTTCAACGAAAGCCGCAGTCTGTCGGCGGATCTGGCCTTTGAGCTTTTCGCGATCGTCCTGCGTGTACCAATCCGATTTGTTCAAACAGATGATGACCCGCTTTTCCATTTTTCCAAGCTGATCCAACAGGTCATGTTCTGACTGTCGCAGCGGTCCATCGACGACCACCAAAACCAGATCAGCGTCCTTGGCCGATTCGGCCGCGATGCTGACATGATCTTCGCCATCGACTTCACCCAGGCCAGGCGTATCGACCAGAGTTACTTTGTCATTCGTTGGCCACGGAATTTCATTTCGCGTGACGGTGGTGCCGCCACGGATGTCGGTGGCGAACGATTCGTTTCCGGCCAACAAATTAAGCACCGAAGACTTGCCGCTGGAGATCGTTCCGAAAGCGACAATTTCCAGTTCCAGCGATTCGCGTTTGTACTCAATTTCCTTCAGCAGTGGATCAAGCTGTCCGGCAAGAGCGGGATCGTTGCCGGCCCGTTCGCGAAGTTCATCGACCTGCTTCAGGTTTTCATCAATCTCGAAATCTTTTTGAGAGCTTGAGAGTTCGCTCGGATTTCTGTTACGGCGCTCGCGACGACGATTCTTGGTGATCGATGCGCCCCAGAGTTTCCACACCGTCCAAATCGTGCTTCCCAGAAGCAACACGGCACCGATGCCGACGAGTACCAGGTAAGTAATCCCGGCCCATGCTCCAAAGGCGTTGATCGTCTTATAGTTGTCGATGATCCAGCCGGGCAAGAAGATCAGCGCAAAGCCGATACATGCCGCTGCGATGATCAACATCAGACCGGAAAATGTTTTACCTGGCTTCATTGAGTTGGTCGGGAAATCGGGAGATTGGAAGGAGAGCCAAATTTTACCCGAAGCGAGCTCGGGTAGCAGGACGCTGAAAAATCGCTGTCGTGTCCAACAGTTGGACTTTGGTACTCTTTATTTCGGTCAGCGGTAACGATCAGCAACTCACAAGTGAAGTTGTTAATGCCCAGATTCCGTTATTCGGTCGGAGATTACCGATATTGCTGGTTTTCCTGGCAAAGGCGGCATGGCCCCTTTGAGTTGAACGTCTGGAAAATACGCGAAGATCTGCGAATTCGATCAGGACAGTCGCGGGAGACCATATTTCATCCGTGGGTGACAGGAGATTGCATTGAGCTTCGCATGGCACTGATTTTGAGCGACTGGCAACAAATCCAAGCCCGAAGCGCATGCGAGTGAATAGACCGCGGTATTCACTCGCTTGTCCTTCGGGCTTGTATTGTTCATGCAAATTCCTGTCACGCGTAGCCATGAAACGCTATGAAATCTCCAACTCGACAGGGCAGTGATCCGAACCAAAAATATCATCACGAATCGAAGCCGATTTGACTCGGTCCATAAACTTCCCGGCAACCCAAAAGTAATCCAGCCGCCAGCCGATATTTCTTTCCCGAGCGTTAACGCGCATCGTCCACCAGGAGTACTTCTCCGGACTGTCATCGAACTGACGAAACGAATCAAGAAAGCCTGCCGCTTCCATACGATCGACACCAGCCCGTTCCTGCTCCGAAAATCCAGCGTTCTTTTTGTTCGCTTTGGGATTCGCCAGATCGATCTCTTTGTGTGCGCAATTCAAATCACCGCAGAAGATCACCGGCTTGCGACGATTGAGTTTCTTCACATAATCCAGAAACGCTTCGTCCCATTCCATACGATAGTCAATCCGTGCCAACCCGCGTTGTGAATTCGGCGTGTAGACATTCACCAAGTGGAAATCGTCATAGGAGCACGTAATCACGCGACCTTCCTGATCGTGTTCTTCGACGCCCAAACCAAGAGCAACTTTTTTCGGTTCCGTTTTGCTCCAGATCGCCGTTCCGCTGTAGCCTTTCTTGACCGCGCTGTTGAACGTCGTGTGGTAGCCCAGTTCGTGAGCCCAACCGATCGACAGTTGTCCCTCGTGAGCTTTGGTTTCCTGCAGGCACAGAATATCAGGCTGTTCGGATTCCACGTATTCCTGGAATCCTTTTTTGATGCAGGCGCGAATGCCGTTGACGTTCCACGATACAAGTTTCATTGTTGTTGTTCACTGGTGACAGAATTGGACGGCACCAATGTAACGGATCGTGAATTTCAGATCAGTCCTTTTTCTTTTCTTTCTTCCGCGTCCGGGTCGCGGACTTGATTCGCTTTTCAATCGCTTCGGCGCGGTTGGCTTCGATGTCGGCGATACGTTTTTCAATGAGCCCCAGTCGCTTTTTTATCTGGTCCCGCTCGGACTTCATCCTTTCAACGTGAAAATCAACCAGCTTTGCGACAAGCGTCTCCAGCTCGCTGCGATTTTCTTCAGAGTCATTCAATTTCACCTGGGCAGCTGCAACCTTGATCCGTGACTCCAGCTTCCACTGTCGCAACGCCATCTCGTAACGTTTCGGATTACGCTGTTTGGTCGATTCGATCTTCTTGACTGATCGATCAAGCGCCCCCATGGCACGACGATAGGGTCGGGCCTTCTTTCCATTCTCAAGTTCCGCCAACAGATCTTTCAACTCGGGATGATGCTCGTTGACGAAGGAGAGCAGTTCCTGTTTTCGCGCTTCTGAAACCTGTCCGACATTTGCTTTTTTCCTGACCGCTTTCTCTGACAATGCGGTCGAATCCTGCGCAAAAGATGGCACTGCCAGGCAACTGACAAACACGCAAACAGCAATAAAGGAAAAGGTTTTCATGATTCTGGTTTTGGTGAAATCAGAGGTATGGGTTTTCATGAGCACGTCGTTTACTTCCCGTCC
>CAYUNP010000060.1:23653-25768 GCA_964446085.1 uncultured Pirellulaceae bacterium | reverse complement strand
CTTCAATCACTGATCTTGACATCAGGTACTTCGCGAACGCTGGGAGCCACATCGAAATATTCTGCAGCCTCGAATCCGAAAATACCTGCCACAATATTGGATGGGAACATCTCGCACTTGTTGCGAAAGTCTCTTACGTTTCCGTTGTAAAAACGGCGTGCGGCCTGAATCCGGTCTTCCGTGTTGACCAACTCTTGCTGCAATTGCAGGAAGTTCTGATCTGCCTTCAATTCAGGATAGCTTTCCACGACCACCAGCAATCTTTGTAACGCTCCTACCAGTTCCTGTTCAGCAGACGCCTGTGTGGCGACTTCGGCATGCAGGCTGGCACACTGATTGCGAAGACGAGTGACCTCTTCCAGTACAGTTTTCTCATGCGCCGCATACCCTTTCACCGTTTCGACAAGGTTGGGGATCAGTTCGTGACGGCGTTTGAGTTCTGTGTCGATGTTGCTCCACGCGTTTCGAATGTGATTGCGAAGGCCGACCAGACCGTTGTATTGTGCGAGCACGAAAACCATTGGAATGATGACCAGAACGACCAGTAGTGCAATAACGCCTGCCATTAGTGTTGATCCATGAGGTACTGAGGAAACATTTCACGAATCGCGACAAGACGGTCAATGTGGTGTGGGATTGAATTGGGAGAAAGTCGATTCCCAAAAAACAGGGTCAGGCAATTTCTCTCAATTTCGATATTCAGGTCCCGATTCTGCAACAGGAATTCGATCATTTGACCGTGACAAATGTCGTAGGCAAACTTCTTGTCCGGCGATTTTACAAGAAACATGTTGCTGAATTCGGCGGACTCAAAATCGATATCGTCGAAGCCGAGAAACTGGGTGACTTTTGAGAACCACCCTTCCCTGCAAATTAGCAGCTCGGGAAATGAGGCAGCAAAGTGCAGGATGAAAAACGAGAAGTAGTGATGGTGAGTTTTGCGACGGCCTTTTGAGTCGGTTGATGTCGTCTGGTAGTGATAGTCAAACAATAAAACTGAATGGCCCCGGTATTGGCCTTCGAGAACGTTGAAGCCGTAGCGTCTGTTTCCCTGGCAAAGCTTGCGGATGAAGGGGTACTGCTCGTCGTAGGACCAGTTTTTCTCTGACGAAAACGACAGCCCCAGACTGGCAGCGACTTCAGCCATTGCGGCTCTTCTTTGGGCAGCGAGATGGCTGGACCAAAAAATGCTTCCGATTATCAGGAAAATGAACAGAATGAAAAGTATTGGGCCCACTACGGCTCCGGAGATCTTGTGAACAAAAGGACTGCCAAAAGAAGTTCGACGATCCACTGTTTTTATTGGGAAGATTCCGAAGCGTAAAGATGGGAGAACACTATCTCTGTGTTTACACCACTGGAACTTCGTCCAATTCGCGGAGCGCCGACAGGTACAGTAATCGCTTGCTGTGATCGGTGTGCTTTGGCTGTTTTCTGGCGGCCACACGAATCACGTCGCGACGACTGATTTGACCGATCAATTTCCCGTCCCGAACGACTGGCAATCGTCGGCTGGGGGTGATCAAAAAGAAGTTGGCGATTGAAATGAGCTGCGTGTTTTCCTCAACCGAGTCAGGATCCTTGTCCATGAAAGCCTGGACTTCGTTGGTCGGTAGGCCTTCGTACGCCGCATCGACCAGAACTTGCATGCAGCATTTCTCCGAGAATACGCCCAGCAACTGGTTGTTGTCGTCCACAACTGGCGCGCCTGAAATCTTGTTCTTCACAAGGATCTCAATGGCTTTGAAAACATCCGTTTCGGGTCGCAGCTTGACCAGTCTTGTGACCATGATGTCCGAAGCAACCATGTCAGAAATCTCGTGCGTCATCGTGTCTCTCCATTGGAAGTGCAGATGAATGTTAAAACGGATTGTATTGTCGCCGCATTGTCCAATTCAAGGAAATTCTGATAACTGCAAGCCAATTCGATCGTTCGTGAAAGTTTTCACGAGGATTCGCCGGGAAACCGAAAGCTCAATTCGAAATTGAGTTTGCTGGCGCTACCCCATTAAGCAATGGAGGAATCTTTCGAAAGATGTGAATCGGAGATGCTGTTCACTGACCAATTCAAATGTGATGCTACAGCATGGCAATGGAGTACGTTTAAATGTCGTC
>CAYUNP010000060.1:0-23553 GCA_964446085.1 uncultured Pirellulaceae bacterium | reverse complement strand
GCATGTCGGTGCCATTGATTCTGGCTCCGTCTTCACAAACACATTATTAACTTTGGTTCGCTCGGTCAAACGTGGGCGTGATCCACGCAACAATGAAGCTTCAAGCAATTCATTCTTTTGTAGGCACGCTTCTGTTTTGCATGTTTGTCTGTCTCGTTATCTATCTGGTAATTCCGGGGTCATATTCAGCCCCTGAGCCAAGGTCGGCGTTCCTGGTAGAGTCTACTCATGAACTGTTTCAGTTTGCCAAAGTTGATGATTCTCGCCAGATTGATTTTCCAATCTACTGGCCACCAAACGCGGCAGAGAATTCGAAGAATTCGAAACCACTTCTCAATGGTCGACTTTTTGTTTCGATTGGAAAGTTGAATGGCGAAAATGTTTTGAATGTTCGCACTGAACTTTCACGACCTGAATCAGAACTGGATCGAGATGACTGGAATCGGAAACTTGCTTTTCCAGAGTATGACTGGATGTCGCGTGTCCGCGTTTGGGATTACGATAAACAATGGCTTTGGCCCAACCTCCCCTTTCTGCTTCGTGCTCACGGTATCGAGCGCCAGGAACGATATGGTGGCGTTGACCCAGGAAAACAGGTAGACAACGACTTCGCCGCTGTCGTGCTTAAATCCCTGAGCCCATTCGGAAATGATGAGTTGGAGAGAGTATCTGCGGAGTGGCATGGGCCGCCATCAGATCATCCCGTCGGAAAGCGTTCGATTGTTCATCTGGCAGTCTCCGATGATTTGCAACTCAAGCTTGGTGACCAAACCAAATTCGGTGTGTGGATAATTTACGCCGACTTCCTTGATTCGCCTGCTCCACGAAACTGGCCTGAGGAACAAGAGTTTGACGGTGGAATCCTTTCATATTTCGCAATTGACGTTCGAGCGGGTAAAAACGGAAGCGATTCGATTGTAGAAGTGTCAAATCAGCCGCCCACGGCTTCAACGGGGGTCGATTGGCATAAGTGGCGCGCCGAACATTGAATTTCCTGGCAGCTGTTGATCACGAACTGCGCCGCTTTCTCGTTCCGTGAGTGTGATGCCGAGTTCTGCGACAACACTGCGTCGGAGCTTTGCTTACCATCAACTCACCGGTTAAACGGTCTCTGGCTGACCCAACGGAATCCACGTGAACTCAGTAAGAACTCACCTTTGCGGCGGCGGAGTTGAACCAGCCACTTGCCTTGATCCAACTCGCCCTCCAACTCTACGAGATCTTCGGCCACGACATTGACTTTAAACGTGTCAGGCAAAGCCTTTTTCCGCCCCTGAAAATCAACTACTTCCATCGTTTGACCATTCAACTTTACCGTTGCCCTACTGGACGATCCCCTGGCAGACGAGATGGAAATGATATCCGTGTATACCTGTTCCTGATCTTCATCCATTTGATAAGGCAAACGAAGGAACTGGAATTTTCCTGGCTCACTCGTATCCGAATCGGCAATTTCAGTTGCTGCGTCATTTGAGACATGCGGTGATTCGAACTTTTCAACGATGTAGTCTCCAAAAAAATCCGGAGCTTTGGAACGGCTAAAGGTGTCGAGCTGTTCATAGGTTGGATATATCAAAGTCAACACGATGAGGCCAAATTTAAGTGCACGATACCACCAAACGTGGAGAGCAGCGACAAACGGTGGACTCAAATCAACTTTATCCATTGCGCCGTGAGTCAAGAACGCTTTTGAAATTCGCGATGCGTCTGGTACAAGAATAACGATGGCTGTGATCAACAGGTGTGTCGAAAAAAGCTTGACGGGAACGTCATAGCAAAAGTTGAGCATGACCACATTGGTCATGACGCCAATCGCGACAAGTCCACCGAGAATAACCGTTCGGCGCCAGATCAACAGTAGCGCCGCAGTCACTTCACCGGCTCCGGCAAAAATTGTATAGGGCTGTGAAGCTCCCATAAATGTCCAAAGCAATCCCATCGGTGAAGCGTCGCCAAACCTGCTGCTCATTCGGTAGAAAGATGGAGGCGGGAACTGGCTGAATTCCGGGAATAATTTTGCAAGACCGTAAGACATGAGAACGATCGCGAGCGAGTACCTCAGGAAACTTCTCAACAGGTCTTTTAACCACACGTAGTCCGTTTTCCTCCAGTCAAGAAAACTCCAGACGATGGCGATGCCGATCGAGAAAGCAAAAATAGAAAACGCTTCCGCATAGTTGAATAACCCGTCACCGCTCCCGGATGACATTGGGTAGACGTTTTTCTCAAACACATTCCACGTAAACCAGGTCACGAAACCAGGAATCGCACGATAGTAATCGGAAAGGTCAAACTGAGTGAAGCTCAACAAGCCCAAACACCAATCCAGGTAATACATCACCCAGTAAGCCACACTGAATCTCATTGCAAATCGCTGCAACCTTCCCCGCCCACAGAATCCGAAGACAAACATGGAAATCGCGATGACCGGGAGAATCAACCACCAGGTAAAAAAGGACTGTGGTTTGTCAAATGGGGATGGCGAAGTCAGTTTCCTGTCTGGACTGACAACATCAATAGAAACATCGTCAAACCAGGCTTTGGTTTTGCCGAAGACTTCCAGGCCAATTTCAATGACCTCGGCGTTCTTGGGTACGTCAATAACAATGGAACAGCGCTTCCAATGGTCGTTTGAAACTGAACCGCCTGCGTATTCGCCTGCGATTGGGCGAAAGTAGCCGACTGGGTCTGTGCGGAAGACTCCAATCGACAGTCTTGCGGACCCCGTAACTTCTTCTTCGTCTTCTGAGCTTTCGTCTTCGTCTTCTTCTTGTATATCAACACGGATGGAAGCACGTAACATCACCCGCTTCCCGGCATACTCTTTTGCATTAATCTGCTGCCAGGCACCAACGGAGCTCATTTTCGATTTGTTTGTGTCGACAAGTAAGCAGTTTTTACCTGAGGTTGGATTTTCTGATTCAACAGCATAGCGCACTCCAGCCTCTTCGAGGTCTCTGGGATTGTTGCTGAAAACGCTCCAAAATTCCGGCAAGCCTCCCTCAGTCACATCTTCCATACTACCGTTGCGGAGAGAGTCCTGTTGGCCGTTGGCAGACGAACTGACGCTAACGACAACCCAAATTGTGATCAAGAAAAGCAGCGCTAGCCTGACTGTTCTTTTGTAGATTCGCATTACTTCACCTGCTTGTCTTTCCGCGTGCGCGATTTAACGGTGGCGATTCCAGTCCAAAGACACGGGAGCCATCAAAAGTGATCCAAGGGGCAAAAGAACAACCGATATCACAATTAACCAGCGCAAGCTCACATCAGTTCCCTGTAGTAGAAACCAAAAACAGCCCACCAATACGGTGCAACAAACTGCCATCACGGTTCCGAACTTGAGAATTGGCTTCCAGGCAAAAACGCCTCGTCGAACTTGAAAACCGATTGCGACAAACGCAAAAAGCACTTTCACTACAAGTAGGATGCAGAGGACCAGGAAAACTTTTGAATAGGTTGAGTCGATAAACTCCTGCGTCAATGCAGAGTTGTTGGCAAGCTCAGGCGATTGCAATTTGATTTGCAGATTAACCATTCCGAGCCCCATACCAGCCCAGCTTATAAAGAACAAAGCGCCAAGCACGATATTTGTAGCGATGTGAACAAGTCGTCGTCCACATAGTCCAACCGCCAGGCCGGGGTACGGGGCGACAACGGTCAGGTAAAAAGACATCAACAGAACGACTGCCAGAATGTTGATTCCAAACTTCGTATCGATTTCGCAAAGGTCGGTCGCGAAAATCATGAATGCCTGAATGCCACCACGCACGTCGCTGCTGAGTAACCCAATCAGGAAACAGGCACCAGCAATTCCCCAACAAACCAGAGAGACCCGAAACGCGTTGACGAATCGCATATAAAGAAACGTGTCGTTTGCTACTGGTAACGTACCGAGAAACGGTGAAAACGGTTTTGAGCCTTTCCAATATTTGTTTTTTCCCAGCGTTGATCCTGAGAAACCGCAAACGAGTACTGCCACCAGGAACAATGCGAGAACAACTTTGTAGAGCAACGCCCAAACCGCGATGCATAACATCACCCAACAAGGAAATTGCCCGAGCTTTTTCCAGTCACGCCACCTGAGCGCGTCGTGGTTATTTTCAAAACGGGAGTTGATCGAAAATGCGTCGGGAGACATCGTCTGATGCACTCGATTGGCAAATCCCGTTAATGAAGCCCCGATGCTTCCGCTAAACTCGCTTTCGGCGAGCGTTGTACGCCGACGAGCCATCGAAATGCTGAAGACTGCGGCGACCGCGCCAAGGGCAAGCGACCCAAATGCCAACGCATCCAGATGCCAGCTGCCCTCGGCCACCAACGCCTCTAACGTCGAATTGTAGTCATCGTTTTCGCGAAAAGGCTTGATGATTTCTGTCGCCGACCGAATCAGAATGTATCCGATTGCAAATATCGCGATGGCACGAAAAGCCGCGAATCGAAATGGCCACCAACTTGTCGCCTGTATCCAAAAGCCCACAGCAAAAAAGAACAATGCTGGAAGTAAAACAGCATAGTAAATGCTGCCGGATTCTAAAAATTTGTCATTCGACGCTGAGTCGAAAAAGTGAAGCAAGCTCAATTGGTATGGAAACCACGCCCATGCGAGCCCGACAATCAACGCCACCATCGGTACTACGGCCAGCAGATAATTTCGAACTGGCAAATAGTGAAGCCAGCGCGGTAAGGATGACTTGCCGCTGGTCAGGTCCAAGTCGGCGCCGTGTGAAAAGACAGTTAACGTTGTACCAAGAGCGGTAAAAAAAGAGGCGTGCAACAAAATTATGAAAGGCCTCAGGTTCTCTTGCGAGGCGCCACAATAAACTGCCATCCAATAGCAAAGCTGGCCGACCACTACAGAAGCGAAGCCCAGGACAAGCATCACTTTGTGTCGCCACCAAAACCAGGCCATCAGTTGAGCAGCCTGTCTCATGATGTTCTCGACGAATCAACAAACCACTCGTTCAAACTGACACTTTCGGAGCGTACGATTTCCGCATCCAAAAACGCAAACGTCGAATCCAGCTCCTCTTCGCGCACGTCCAGGATTGCGGTCCACTCATCTCCGTGACGTGACCATTCACCAAGAGGACTGAGGTCTGGCGGAGAGTTTGTGTCCTTTGTGCGAACCCGAACGCGCTGATATTTGGTTTGCATCTCATCCAGTGCACCGAACTCGACCAGCTTTCCCTCCCGAATTACGCCAACGGTATCGCTTAGCCGTTGAACTTCGTCTAGCAAATGGGAAGAAAACAAAACCGTGTTTCCCTGGTCCGCGATCGTTCGAATAATCGCACCGAGAATGTCGTTTCGCACCACGGGATCGAGCCCTGAGCTCGGCTCGTCAAGAACCAGCAGCTTTGGACGGTGCGCAAGGGCGAGAGTCAATCCGACTCGCGCCCGCTGGCCTTTGGACATTTGCTTGATGCGTTTGTTGGTTTCCAGTTTGAATGTCTGGATCAACTCGTTGGCATAATCGTGATCCCACTCTGGATAAAACGCGGATGCAAACTTGTGTATTTGCCAAACCTTCATCCAGCCAGGAAGGGTATCTTCTTCTGTCAAACAGCCAACTTGTGAAAGCGATTTATCCGGATTGCGAGATGGGTCGTTACCGAAAACAGAAACGGTGCCGGATTGGGCTCTGTATAGACCGAGAATGTGTTTAATCAGGGTCGTTTTTCCTGCGCCATTGAGCCCAACCAGACCAATAACGACTCCTTGCGGAATATTGAGTGTGACGTTGTCGAGCGCGATCTTGCTCCCAAACTTGCGGGTCAAGTTGGAAATTTCAATAACGTTTTCTGGTGCGGCAGATTGTCGATGCTCCGAATCTGACGGGCGGATTGCCGAGGACTGAATCATGCGTCGGTTCTCACTGGGTTGCTATGACTAACGGATATTTACGCTTCACCTTGGTATGTTCACTTGGGCGTGGTTTTTGATTTCGAATCGTTTCGATTCAGCTTATTTGCCCGGATTTCAATTTGGTCAAAGAGTTGGTCCATGGAAAAGCCAAGTTGTCTGGATTCGGCCAATAGTTGATCGATCCTTTTCTGAAGCGCAATTTGGCGATGTTTTGCGGTCAGTTTCGAAACTGAATCAGCAACAAATGTCCCCTTCGTGCTCCGCTTTTCCACGGCTCCTTCCTGCTCAAGTTCCCGGTATGCCCTCGCAATCGTGTTCGGATTCACTTGCAACTGTTCTGCCAGCGCGCGGATCGTCGGCAATTCGATTCCGGGCTTCAAGCGATCGGCCGCAATCAAATATTTGACTTGCGTCACGATTTGTTGGTAAATCGGAACACCGTCGTTTAGTGAAATGTGGATGTCCATATGTTGTATTCTTGTGTTAATTCAATGATACAAGATTGAGCTGCATTGTCAACAGAAAAGTTTGTAGAATAGTGAGATGGAAAATCCATCGCAAAAGAAGTCTCGCTCGATGTGGCGAGGCTTCAGCCTCAAAGCGCTGTTTGTCGTTGTTACCTGTAGTTGCGTGTTTTTTGCCTGGCGGCAGTATCAATACGAACGCGGCACGATCAACGATTGGGTAGATTTGGTTCTGGCGCATGAAGAGGAAGGTTTGGCCACGGATTGGATTTCGCGAATGCGATCCAGTGTTACTCCCTGTCCGTATGATATTGCGCAAGATGAACAACTCAGACTGTTGATGAAGGCGACTCGTTGGGAACGAGATTCCAAACGTAAGCACTGTCTTTTGAAAATTATTGCTGAGCAATTCCCAAAAGAAGCTCTTGGCTGTTGTCGACAGATCGCGACAAAGTCAGACGATCCACATTTTCGACGAATTGCAATTCTACTCATGGGGTTGTTTCGGGACAAAGCGGATATTGATTTGTGTAAGCGACTGTTACTTGAACCAGATCCTCATGTTCGAAGTGCTGCAGTGGATGCGATTGCAATCATTCATTTCCCGTCCTATCCGATGCCAGTCGAAAGCGAATTTCTCAGCGCGCCATTCATCAAAGGCGAATTGCAGATAGCAACCGACGGCGTCAAGGAGATTTCGGATCCTGACGGTATTGCGTGGAGGCATGGCTGGAGAGAGGTGTTCGACAACGTTCCGATGCCAAACGATTTGGTGTCGCAACTCAGTCAGATGATGGAAACAGATGACCACAGTGAAGTCCGTGAGGCAGCTGCAAGGGCGCTGGCAGTTCGAACGAAACTGGATTATCGGTTGCGGGTCGCCGAGTGGGGAGTTTGGGTCAATGAGGGCGCGAGTCTGACCTTCGTGCAGTCAATCATTGATGAAATTCCGCCGTTCGTTCACCGTAGTGGCAATCGTGTGGCGTCCATTGAACAGGACCACCAAAAAAGAGGCCCCATGATTGTTACCAAACCTGTCATTCATGTTTACGCTGATCGTCCAATGGCAATCAATCTGTCAGTCAGGATCGCGGCAGGAAGACCATGGTTCGGCTATCCGATGCCAGATGATTTTACCGTCACTGGACCTGCTTTTAATCGGAGTGTTGTTTTACCGCAAAGATTCACTGGACCAATGCCCCGCGATGTGCCCTTGGAGCTTTCGATTCAGGACCTGACTCAGGTCCGCAGCGGATATCCGTGGCTTGGTCCGTCTCATTACAAAGAGATTCACTCGAGGGCGACCGGTATTGGTTTTCGTTGGCAAAGCCTGATCGTCTTGCCAGAGAAAGCGGATTGGATGTCGTTGGAGGCCATTTCGGATTCAAAGTATGACTGGTGGAAACGGTTGCGGGATGTTCCATCGAGCTGGATTTGCAATCGCGGTGAAGCTGAGAGGTTTCTTTACTACGATGGTCCAACAGAAAAGCCCTCGCCAGTTTATGTCGTGGTGGATGGACCGCAGCTTGAGATTGGAACGTCTCACAAATCGAATCTCCCTTATGAACGCGAGTTGCTGTACATCGAAGTAAACGGCCTGGATATCTCTGCCGTTGGACGATCTGTGAGTGTGCTCAAGCATCCGAAGACGCTGATTTTGGATACGTCTGATCGGCCGCTAAAGGGAGAACAGGTTGCTGCAAAGTTGACAGATCAACTTGTGTCTCATGGCCTGAGCCGTGAAGAGGCGGATGGGTTGGTGGATTGTTGGCGGCCTCAGTTTTTCGAAACCGATGGACGTCGCCTGCTGACGATATTCGGGAAAGAAGAGTACGAGCAGATGTGCCCAATGACAGTTTCACCCAAGCCGACGGAACTGGCACGAGTCGGAATCGTATTGACCGAACTCAAGTCGAACAAAGCCACAAAAGGAAAGCAGGAATGACCTGATTGAGCACGAAAAAAGCGGAGCAGTGAAAATGCTCCGCAGTTGAATTTCGAATTGATCAAGCGGTTAGTTCTCGGACTCGATGTAGTCAGCGAATACTGACTTGTCCTGAGCAGCTGCAGCTCGAAGTTTGCTCAGGGCACGGGCTTCGATTTGACGAATACGCTCTTTGGTGACGCCAAGCTCTTCGCCAACTTCTTTCAAAGTCTGAGGCTCGTTGCTGTAGTCCAGGCCGAAGCGACTGATGATGATCTTCTGCTCGCGATCGTCAAGCGTTTCGAGGATTGAGCTAATCTGCTCTTCGCGAATTGCCTGCTCGGTTTCCAGCATGATGCGGTCAGTTCGTTCGTCGGCTTTCGACAGGAACATCTCCTCCGAAGTTGGACGGAAACGATCTTTCTGGCGGTACTCGCCAGGAATCGTGCGAGCAAAGTTCTTCATGATCGCCCAGCTGGCGTAGGTGCTGAACTTGTTGCCACGAGTGTAGTCGAACTTTTCAACCGCACGAATCAGGGACATGTTTCCATCGCTGACCAGCGTGAAGAAGTCTTCCGTAGCTTGAACGTGCTTCTTGGCAATCGAGACAACCAGACGGAGGTTGGACTGCACGATACGATTTTTGATTTTCACCGCTTCGTTATAAAGCCGTTCGATCTCGTCCATCTCGTTTGAACGCGCCCGTGAAACTTCCATCTTTTCACGCAACTTGCTGGCACGATGCTTGAGGAAGTTGTACTTGCGGAACAGGTACTGCTCCTGCTCACGGTTGAGCAGTGGCACTTCGTACAGTGAAGCCAGATAGTGTGGCAGTCCAGCAGGAGCCTTGACGCGCCGGGGAGCTTTCTCATATTCAGGAATTGGAGCATCGACAATCTTCTTTTCCGCGGCCTTGCGATGGAATTCCGGGCTGTCCATAAAGTCCAGCGGAAGCTCCATGATCATGGTCGCACGCATTTCATTGATCACGCGATAGATCGTTGTCTTGGTGCGGCAATATCTCGATGCGATCGTTTCAGCAGATTTTCCAGCCGAGAAATCAGCGTAGATACGCTCTTTCATTTCCAGGTTCAACGGACCAGTCTGGTTCGGGAACACGGCGATCGTCGGATTCTTTTCGTCGAACTGCTTGATCGTGTAGCGAATTGTCTCGATGCTTCGGCTCATGTGCTTGGCGATGCGACGGGTTACTTCCGCAGGACATCCTCCAGCACGAGCGAGTCGACGGCCGCGATCGATGATTTCGATCTTGTCAGTATCTGTAAGCTGACTGAATCGTTGGCCACGGCTGACTTTCTCGCGATTGTTCTTTACAAACGAATCAACGCTGGTTTGCAAAAATCCAACACGCTTGCGTCCACCGTCAAAGATAAACTTTCGGCTAACGAGCCCTTGCTGTCGCCATCTTGAAATTGTCTTTGTGGAAACGTTGAATCGTTTGCTCAGTTCTTCAACTGTCAGGACGGGCTGACCGGAGTTTTCGGCAACCAAATCCGAAGCTTCCGACATGTCTTCGATGAAACGATGAAGGTCTTGAAGGAGTTGCTTGCCAGGAATTTTGACGATCGGGCCAGCGTCGGCACGGAAACCTGTAATGCGGAAGCAGACGAACTCGAAGTTGTAGTCCTGGCGAGTATTGACTTCCAAAAGCAGCTTTTCCGCCGCGTCCAGTTGCTCGATTTTGCGATTCCGGGGTGCAAAGCGAACCTGCTGGTCTCGCAGCTCGCGAATTGAGTCACATTTGTAATCGATATGCATGTTGGTTTTGCTCCGTTGTCCACAATCTTCTGATGGTTCAACAGCTCAGCTTCATACTGTGCTGTTCTACGGAGTTGATGTTCTTTCCGTTCAAAGACTCAACTTGGCGAGCATTCAAACAGTAGTATTCAACAACTCAGCGAAAAGTGGGTAACTAAGCGGAGGCAAAAGGGATGCCTACCGTTAAATACCCTTCAGATCGCTAGCGGGATTCTCCTGTTTTGACGAATGTCAGGAAATCTCCACGCTCTAACTGTCTTGCAAACGCGATGCCAACGCCCATATTCTGCCCTTCATTTTCATGTTTTCAAGTGTTTTATAGGGTTTTTTAGGCCTGGAAACGCCGTAATTCCTTTTTTGAGACGATGTCAAAAAGTACGGATTGCTACCTATCAATGTCGTTTTGAGACAGTTTTCTGACGATGATTCTCAGGATAGTTCCGGTTACCTGTGCTAATACGGTGATTTCCTCGCACTTTGGTCGGAACAAAAGCGAGTAATTCAAGGATGAATGAAATGAAATTTGCGGCAAAAAGTCTGTTGTTCGCCATCGCCATGTCAACCTGCACGATTGCGGTCGCAGCAGAAGATATCGACATCAATCTGAAATTCGAGCGAGGTCAGCAACATCGCGTGCAAATGCAGTTCGAGCATGAAGGCAAAGTCATCATGCAGAAGGACCCGGAACGCGAGGAAGAAGAGTTCCGCAAGTTGCCAATGAAAACCATTGCCAAGCTCGGCTACTTTCAACGCTTCACTGGCAAAGGTAACGACGTTCAGGCAATTCGTTACTACGACGAAGCGAACGGTCGCTACGCAATTCTAAAAGGCAAAACAGGCGCTGACCTGTTGGACAAAAATCGCCTTGTTGTGGTTCGCGTTAAATCTCAATCCGGTAAACGGATTCAAATGGCTTCTGTCTCGGAAACGCTGGCTCAATACGAACTTGAGCTACTTCGCAATCCTGTTGATCCATTGGCCATCGGAAAGCTGGTCAACCACAAGGACGCCGAAGTTGGTGGTTATTGGAAACCTTCAGATGACGGCCTGGCGAACTTCCTGTCAGTAGACCGAATTATTCGCAATGATGTGAAAGTGCGGCTCAAAGAGGTCAAAAATGGCAATGCAATTTTGCATGTCACTGGAAAGCTTCGCGCTGGAGTCGACGATGTCAGTACTGATATGGAAGTCGCTGCGATTGTCAGAATCAAGTTGGGCGCGAAGCAGCAGCTTACTGCCGCCAAGCTGAACTTGCGAGAGATCCGTCAGCCAGGTCAGGTTGCTCCGGGATTCGATGGCAACAGCAGCGTGGCTATGGAAATCAGTCCAGACAGCTCTTGTAAGTTTTTGACGAACGATTCACTGGCCAAGTTCACCAAGGGTCGCGTGATTGAACAACGTTTGCAGTGGAAGTCACCAGGTTTGAAATTGAAGTATGATCCTCGCTGGCGTGTTATCGCTTCGGAACCCGAAGCTGCCATCCTGCGATTTGTTAGCGATGGCAGCCTGTTGGCTCAGTGCAACATTGTCCAGCTTCCAGCACGTCCGGCCAACAAGCCACTCACGTTGAATGAGTACAAAGAGGAAGTGGCTCGCATCATTGCTGCCGATGACGTTGCAAATATTGTCAGTGCCAAAGAGTTCAACACCGAAAGTTCAGCCAGAGCATTGATGGTCGAGGTGAAGGGCGAAGAAAGCGGAGTTCCTGTTTCGTGGCTCTACTACCACGTTAACGAGAAGGATGGACGACGTCTGACGTTTGTTTTCACACTCGAGCGTGAGATCCTCAATCAGTTCCTTCCAGCGGATCGAAAAATGGTCAACGGATTGGTCTTTGGTGCCCGTCCGTCAAAGAAGGCTGCGAAGACTCGACCGACACGTGAAGCGGACTCGAAAACTGCTTCGCGACGCTAGAATTCGGTGCTTGTGTCGTACACTTGAGGTAAGGCAATGGATCGTTTACGTTTTGGCATTCTTTCAGAACGTAAACGGATCCAAAATGCTCGACTTGTACGACAAAATTCAGGAAGCGGTTGGCGTCATCCAGCAGCAATTTTCGACGACTCCGCACGCCGGTATCATTCTCGGTACCGGGCTTGGCCCGCTGGCAGAAAAGATCGACGTGGAAGCCTCGATTGACTACGGCGACATTCCGCACTTTCCAAAGTCGACAGCTCTTTCGCACAAAGGTCGACTGGTCTGTGGCAAGCTGGCTGGGCTTTCGGTGATTGCGATGGAAGGTCGTACTCACATGTACGAAGGCTACCCGCTTAAGGAAGCTACGTTGCCGATCCGCGTTATGAAGGCGCTTGGCGCGAACCTGCTGGTCTGTTCCAACGCAGTTGGTGGATTGAACCCTTACTATCGCAAGGGGGACATCATGGTGATCGAAGATCAGATCAATATGATGGGTGACAACCCGCTGATCGGTATCAATGATGATCGCCTGGGACCACGGTTCCCGGATATGTGCGAGCCCTACCGACAGGATCTGGTTGATCGCGCGTTGAGTATCGCTCGGGCCGAAGACATCGTGGCTCACAAAGGCGTGCTGGTTGCGGTTGCCGGACCGAACCTGGAAACACGTGCCGAGTACCGCATGTTGCGAACGATGGGCGCTGATGTGGTTGGCATGTCAACGATTCCCGAAGTGATCGTTGCCGTTCACTCCGACATGCGCGTCGTTGGGTTCTCTGTCGTGACCGATCTGTGTTTCCCGGATGCCCTTGAACCGGCTGATGCCAATGAGATTGTACGGGTCGCCAACGAAGCGGAGCCTCGACTTTCGAAGCTGGTGATGAAAGTTCTTGAAATGGAATCTGCATAGCCCAGCCTCGCCGGAGGGCACCATGAATAAGAATTTCAAAACCTTGATCGATGAGTCGGTCGAGTCCATCGCCAGTCGTTGGAAAGGGAGGCCGCGGTTTGGAATCGTGCTCGGCACAGGTGCTGGTGTTGTTGCCGAGCAGATTGAGGCTCAAGCCACCCTGCCCTATGGCTCGATCGCGAACTTTCCCGTCAGTACAGCGATTGGGCACAAAGGGAATCTCGTTTGCGGGACGCTCGACGGGCACGAAGTGGTCGCCATGCAGGGGCGATTTCATCTTTATGAGGGCTACGATGTGGACCTCGCGACGCTGCCGATTCACGTGATGCGAGCCATGGGGGTCGAAGTTCTGTTTGTCAGCAACGCTGCTGGTGGCTTGAATCCGAAGATGGCAAGTGGCGATGTGATGCTGATTGAGAGTCATGTGGACTTCATGAATCGTACGTCGCCACAAATCTCTGCATCGCCAGTAAAACATCGACCTTCACTCCGCAGTGACCAGGCGTATGCACCGACGTTGATCGGGATGGCTCATGGGATCGGGCGAAAGTCCGGTTTTGCTTTGCATCAGGGAGTGTACGCCGCGATGCTGGGCCCGAATTATGAAACCCGGGCCGAATATCGGATGCTCCGTCGACTAGGCATTGATGTGGCCGGCATGTCGACGGTTCCGGAAGTGAACGTTGCCGCCCGAAGCGGTATCCAGGTACTGGCGATGTCCATCATTACCAACATCGCCAATCCAGACGTACTGGAGTCGACCTCGGGAGAGGAAGTTATCGAAGCGGCTCTGGTTGCTGCTCCAAAGCTCAAAAGCATTGTCAGCGGTGTGATGGCCCAGTGCTGAGATGGCGGCCCGGGATTTAACGCAATACCATTCAACGAGCATGAAAGGTGGCATAGGCCTCTTGGCCTGTGAACATGCTGCAGCCCGGCGAAACGTAAAACAACTTCGGTAAAATTTGACAGGCTGGAAGCCTATCCCACCTTCATTGAACGGTATTGGGATTTAACGCTGTTGGTTCGGTTGACCAGCGGCCCTCGCGTTCATTTGTTGACGCGGTACCATCTTCCAGCCCGGCTCAAATTTCGGCAGACTTGGTTTGACAAAGTTGCCCCACCAGTCTTTGAGCTTCGCAAGACGATCGTTGACTCTCATGTCTGAAAACGCAATGTATACGCTGCTGAAGTTTTCTTTCTTTGGATTGTACTGTGGCATGTACATGTGGACTGCCTTGGGAAGGAAGGGTTCGATCGACAGGATAATCTCGACCTTCTTGTAGTTTTGTGCGTCCTCAGCTTTCTTTGGCCACGCCTCCAGCCAAACTTCCTTGTCCTCAACTTCTGCAGGTGTAATCACTTTGACCCAGTAGCGACTGAGTATCTGATCTTTGCGAGCTCCGAACATGAACGGGATTGGGCTGTTCAGGATCGCTCCTTCGCCACGCATGTCTGGCGGCAGCTTTGTTTCATAAAGTCGCTTCTGCTGAAAATCGAATTCGTAGACGCCCTCACCATCAGTCACCCATTTCTCGCGAAGCTTGGCGTCGCTGACTGGCTTGTAATCTTTTCCAGGGCCGTCGAACTTGAAGAGTGAATGTGTTTCGTAGCTGGCTTTTCCGGGTTTCGCATAGCGAATTTTTCCGACTGCAACATTGTCTGCTGCAAGTTGTTGCGTTTTCGGATCCCGATAGTTGGTCAAGCCTGTATCGTACATGTACCGATTGAACGTACACTCATAGAGTTCGATACCGGCACTTTGCTGTTGCCAGAAATCGAGAACTTTGACCAGGTAGTCCTGTTCCGCTGCCGTCAGCTCGGGGAAAGGACGAATGGGTTGGGATGGAGTCAGACCGCCTCTCTGTGCCAGGCGATCTGTTTGTTGTTGTGAAAGCTGCTGAACCTGAACCTGTTGTTGAGCGGCAGGTTGCTGTTGAGCAGCTGGTCGTTGCTGAGCACTCAAGGTGTTGCAAGGCAGGCAAATAGCGACACCCAGCGCAATGGCAAACAACTGATTCTTCAACTCACCAAAATTCATGATCGTCCCTGACAACGAATGGCAATGTTTTGTAATTCCGAGAGTCTATCAAGTGGTCGATTCTGAACCTAGCTCGGATTAGCTGTCTGCAACTGGCTTTCGCTAGCAATACGGAAGCACAGTTTTTTCAGAATGAACTATTTGGATGGGCTCGCCACGCCAGGCAATTTCCAGCATCAATGCAAATGGCCAGGCAAAAATGCCTGGCCAAGTCGTCAAATCAAGTAGCGAAAATAGAATGCATCCAAACGCTGCGGCAAGTACGCCGTCGGCTTTGGACTATTCCGCCATCTCGCTAAGTTCCAATTTCAAATCATCGGAACCGCCAGCTGGAATGCTAACGGGCTTGAAACGTTGCTCAAGATTGGGCCTTTCTTTGAGCTTTGCTTTTAGCTCTGCCATCTTCTGTTTGGCCTCATTATATTTTGCTTCCTTACCTTCATCCTGGGCTTCCAGCATCTTGTCAACCAAAAGATCGACTCCATCTGCTGGAAGGTCGGTATATTCAAATGACACTCTGTGATTTCCGACGAAAGCACCCGAGGCGCCCTGTTTCGTCTTTAGTGAAAATTTACCATCAGCATCGGTTTTTCCTGACGAAAAGGGACCGACGGCACTGTTGTCTTCAGTTGGTATAGGTGAAAAAATTATCTGCAGATTTGGAACGGGTTTCCCTTCAAATGTTACTGTTCCTGACACTGGTGCAATTGAACTGTCGCCGCATCCAGACAAAGCCAGGAAGCATGCTGAAAACAAAGTAATCGCGATAAAGTTGATATTTCGCATTTGCAAAACCTTCGAGTAACTGTGAAGAGTTGGGGCTAATAAAAATATACAAAAAGAAGGCTCGGCGCTCAACGCAACCGAACCTTTTTTGAATCAATCTGGAATACTAAACTCAAGTTAGAATGCGCTTACTACGTTGCCATCGGCCATTGCGGCGAGGTTTTGCAGGACTTGCAGGTTCAGATTTTCGTTAAGAAAATGAGTCGAGCCATCGCTCAAAACAGTGTTGGCTCCACCTGGGTGAAAACTGGAAGCGACCCCGCGTGGCTGGTCGGTTCCGTTGACGCCCCATCTAATTGGATTGGCACCGTCTCCGTCGTCCACGACTCCAACGATACCATATTCCGAACCACCAGTTTGAGTGCCAGAACCGCTGACAAGATCAGAGTTTGAATCGACTCGACCTGCCCAAATAGCTCCAAAGTTCAGATTAAGGCTGCTATCGGTGTTACCGAGTTGTTCCTCGGTTTGACTCGATCGCTCGCCAAGCAACATGGTGTTGCTCGATCCATCGCTAATGTTTCCAAAGGTTGTCCGTGAGTTTTCCCCAAGGATACCAAAAAACCTGGAGTTAGCAGCGGTGTTGTTGGCAGTGTATGTACTACCTGCGCTACCTGCGACACCAATGTAATTTGACTTGCCGGATAGTCCGCCATCGACACCAGAACCATTGGTTCTTACAGACGTGTAGTAGCTGTTACTGTCACCGTCAGGGCTGGCATCGCTGGGGCAGATAAAGCCGGCAATTATTTCTGTACACAGAAAATTGCCATTTGCATCCACGGCCGATTCCCAACGGTCATCCCAACTGCGAGTCGCGACTTTCAGTTGGTCGTTAAGGTTGTTCTGCTCTATAAACGGAAGAATGAACGTGCCCCAGGAAAATTTACGGGCATCATTGGGATCAGAGGCGGTTGGTCGCCGCCGAGGAGCCACGCCACGCACATCAGTTCGGCCCGTGGAGTTTCTTTGCGTAGCGGGTGGGAACTCCATGAACGCACTTTCGTAGTTCAGAGTGGCCAAGCCAAGCTGTCTCATATTATTCATGCACTCTGTACGACGAGCAGCTTCTCGAACCTGCTGTACCGCAGGCAGTAACATGCCAATCAAAATGCCAATGATGGCAATCACCACCAGCAGTTCCACCAGAGTGAAACCTCTTTTTCTTAAATTCATGACCAGTCCTTAAATTGGGATGAGTTCGGAAAGGATCGAGCTAAGAGCTCAGGTAAGTAATAATCTTATCGACAATGCGAAGATAAATTAAAAGGTAGACCTTATTGCAAATTGTTGCAACAAAGATTATCGCGTCCAGAGAACCTTATTTTTGTGAAACCGCGACCATCGGATTGGCAGCCCACAATCAGCAAGATTCAAAGTTTCCTGTTACTGTTAACTAACAGACTGGACACCTATTTTCACACACCTGGAAGCAAATCGCGTTAACCCTGGTGCAAAACTGGTTGCGAAAAAAAACCGCCCGTGACAACAATAGTCCGCGGCAGTTCTCTTTCAGTTTACTACTAGCTTTCGCTGCTTCGTTTACGCGTTGCGACGGCGAATCAAGCCGAGCGAAAGAAAACAAACCACTCAACAACAGAACAGCTTGAGCTTGGCTCAGAACTGCAGAAGTTGTGAAGTCGATTGTGACATTCGAGATGTCAATTCCGTTGTTGTCTCCACCTGTACCAAGCAGGTCTATCTGTACCACTGAATGCTCTGCTTGTCCCTCCCCTGAAAGGCCAGCATGTGCGTTTGCCGATCCGAAGCTGAAGCAGCAGATCGTAGCGCATCGTGCTGCACCCCGAAGGTGGGGAAAGAACTTAAGCATTTTATGGTCTTCAAAGTTGTTTGGTGTGAGTCGAGTTGCAAGTTTCCGTAAAATTTAACGAAAGATTAGCTCCGTTACATTACACAAAATTTAGTTCGTGTTGCAATTTGATTCGCATTTTTTTCCCAGAAAACAATGATGTTTTGGTTTTCCTGGTAGGAGTTTGAGGGCCTGCCAAAAAACACTATGCTGAAAAGTGCCCCTTAAAGGGTATTCGAAACCGGTTCCAATTTTCTTCTGGCGCCCGCGTCCAGCTTGCGGGCGATTTCAGCGGGCGTTCTTTGCGTTTTTGAAATTTGGACAGTTTAGGATTGCAGCGACCCGACTTAAACGCAGAGCCTCTTCGGATCCCAAATATTTTTCGGACTTACTTTTAAGAGATCAAGTTAAGACGTTGGAGGTTGCGATTCGGTTTTTCCAGCAATTGTGAATCCTGGTCCGAACGATCTGCAAAAAAGGAACTTGAGTTGCGTCTGTCCCTGAAATTGTGGCCGTTGAAAAAAGTAGCAATTCTCAATTAGGGCAACGATGTTAAAATGTCGGCTGAATGCATCACCGCCATCTTTGAAGGTTTTAAGTAATGAGTAATCGTCGTGTTTTTCTAAAGCAATCTCTTGCCGCTTCCGTTCCATTGGTTGTCAGTTCAAAAGTCTTTGGAGCCAGCGCTCCCAGCGAACGAATCAATGTTGGTTTCATCGGTACCGGCAACCAGGGTTTTGGATTGCTCAAACGATTCCTCAAACGCGATATCGGAAACGTGCTCGCCGTTTGCGATGTGAATGAAGGTAGCCATGGCTACAAGAAGCCGGAACACTTCTACGGTCGCGAACCAGCCAAGAAGATGGTCAACGATCACGTGGCAAAGAAATCGAAGAGCGGCAAGTCTGATCTGTGTGAAGCTTACGCCGATTTCCGTGACGTGCTCAAACGTGACGACATTGATGCCGTCATCATCGTCGTTCCTGATCACTGGCACCGCATCATTTCCATCATGGCTTTGGAAGCCGGAAAAGATGTCTACTGCGAAAAGCCTCTGACCTTTTCTGTATCTGATGGCCGCAAAATGATCGAAGCTGTTCGCAAGAACAATCGCGTCTTCCAAACAGGAAGCCACGAACGATCCAACCCGACTAGCCAGTTCGTTTGCGAAGCGGTCAAGGCCGGCAAGATTGGCAAGCTCAAAAAGATTGTCACCAAAGTTGGATTCAACAACAAAGTCAGTCCTAAGCCAGGTTGGAAGCCGATGCCTGTGCCAAAGACTTTCGACTACCGATCATGGCTTGGACCGGCACCAGATCTTCCGTATCACGATGATCGTTGCCTGTACCGCTTCCGGTTCCACTACGATTACTCCGGCGGTCAAATTACCAACTTCGGTGCCCACTGTAATGACATGGCTCACTGGGGCATGGATATGGATACTGGCGGACCAACAGAAATCGAATGCGAAGGCGCAGCATTTCTTCCTGAAGGAAGCCTGTTTAACACAGCCACTGAAACCAGATTCCGTTGCAAGTACGAAAACGGCGTCGAGCTGTTTTGTGAAAGTGGCTCCGAAGGTGTTCAAACGCGTTTCGAAGGCAAGGATGGCTGGATGGTTACCGGTTATCGCGGTACTTACGCGTCCGATCCTGCTTTGGTGGAAGGCTGCCCGAAGAAGCCAAAAGGCGTCGACGATCCTCACAGTTCGCACATGGCCAACTTCATTGATTGCGTCAAGTCGCGCAAAGATCCACGAGCTCCCGTCGAAGTCGGACACGCTTCAGCTGTCCTTTGCCACATCGCCAACGCGGTGATTCGTCTGTACCCGGAAACTGGTCCTGGCCACGTCGCTAAATGGGACGCCAAAGCGGAGCAGTTCATCGACAACGATGCTGCTAACAAGATGATCGTTCGCGAAGAACGCGATCCTTGGTCATAGACCGGATGCTGTAAAGGCTGGTTGGGAGGTTGAGGCTCCCGCCGCAGGCGTTAGCCAGTTCTGATTTGATTTGATTTGATTTGTTTTGAAGGGAGCCCCAACCTCCCTTCTTTTTACTTGCCCAGAGGAATACAGCGTTGTGACTCTTCACGTTTTTAAAGCGCTCGCTCTTGTCCTGTTACTGATTGGCAGTTCACAGGCCGAGCAACATCGCGTTAGCTCCGACACCGATCTGAAGAAGCTCTGCAAGAAAGTTGTAGCTGGCGATTCGATCGTTTTGGAAAACGGAACGTGGCAAGATGTCGAACTGGAGTTCGGAGGGCTTTCTGGCACATCAGATTCGCCAGTATCCATCGTTGCTGAAACTCCTGGAAAAGTTGTGCTTTCGGGAAAGACCGAGGTTCGGGTTTCGGGGCAGCATGTTGTTGTCGCTGGCCTGGTTTTTCGAGACTGCTTGAACGTCGACAACGTTTTCGAAATGAGATCTGACGACGAAGAACTCGCCAGTCATTGCAGAATCACTGATTGCGTTTTCGAACAACCAGCGGATATCGCATCCAACAAGGAAACCACCTGGCTGGCGATCTACGGCATGAACCATCGCGTCGATCATTGCTACTTCGGCGGAAAGAAAACACGTGGTGCGACGATTGTAGTTTGGGTCAGTGAGCAACCTGAAAAACACCGGATCGATCACAACTTTTTTGGCCCGCGTCCCAAGCTTGGTCAGAACGGTGGCGAGACGATTCGCATTGGCTCCAGCAAGGACTCAGAGTTCGTTTGCCAAACTGTCGTTGAAGATAATTATTTTTTTCAGTGCGATGGCGAAGCCGAAATGATCTCGAACAAGTCGTGTGAAAACATCTACCGTCGCAACGTGATGAGGGAGTGTTCAGGAGCGTTAACCCTGCGGCATGGGCATCGATGTCTCGTTGAGGGCAATGTTTTTCTGGGGAATGAACAACCTGGAACGGGAGGCGTACGAATCATTGGCCAGGGGCATCGTGTCATCAATAACTACTTCGAAGGGCTTCGCGGCGACGAGGAACGTGCTTCGATTTGTTTGATGAATGGTATTCCAGATGGCCCGCTCAACGGCTTCGCACCGGTTGAAGACGCGATCGTCGCCCACAACACATTGATCGACTGTAAGGTCACCGTTGAAATCGGTGTCGGGGCTGGCAAAAGGAAACGCACTGTGGCTCCAGCGAACTGTCTGTTTGCCAACAATGTTTTCAGTTCCGGAAAGTGGCAACCCTTTCGCATTCATGCGGATCCGGTCGGGTTTGTTTGGGCTGGCAACAAGCTGCAGAGCGGTCGAGACTACGAAAATCAACTGGTTGAAATCGATCGAGTTGCATTGGGGCTGCAGCGATCGAAAGATGCCTTGATGCGTCCTGCCGACTCAAAACAACTTCAAACTGAATCCCTGACAAAGATGGAAGTCAAAACCGACATCGATGGACAACCCCGAGGCGAAGTGGCCCTGGCTGGATGTGATGAGCCAGAAACTTCTTTGCGTACATTCCCGTCGCCGGCCAACTCTGGCCCCGATTGGTGGCGAACGGCGAACCATTGAAAACGATAATCCTGGCAGCTTGCATTGTTATCAGTGCCTCTTGCGTGCACGCACAACAAAGCTTCAAAGTCGATTCAGCAGATGAAGTTGAATCGCTGATCGAATCCGGAAAACTCTCAGCGGGCGACACGATCGTTTGGTCTTCGGGAACTTACAAGGATGTCGAACTGGACATCGAAGGAGTCAACGGCACGAAAGATCGCCCGATCACGCTGCGTGCTGCGAGACCGGGCAAAGTCATCATCCGCGGCGAATCCCAATTCAAAGTCGGTGCACAGCATTGGGTCATCCAGGGTTTTCATTTTACAGGTCGCAATGGCGAGACCAACGCCTTCAACACGTTTCAGTTTCGTAGCAACAGCGGGAAACCGGCGCAGCACGTTCGAATGACCGATTGTGCATTCACGAATTTGAGAACCAATGAAGAAACCTCCAAGTGGGTTCTGGTTTACGGAAGGTTCAATTCCATCGACCACTGTCACTTCAGCGGCAAGAACAAAAAGGGCGCTCTGGTTACGGTCGAACTTGGACGCCTTGAGGATGACGAAACTGCCGAACATCAGTTCACTCGTAATTACTTTGCCGATGTCGCCCCGCAGAAAGGCAGCGACAACGAAACCATTCGAGTCGGCACCAGTCACGACCAGAACAAGCCGGCTCGTTGCATCGTGTGTGAGAACTACTTTGTTGGCTGCGATGGAGAACCGGAAATCATCAGCAACAAATCAAGTTACAACCTGTATGAACGAAATACGTTTCGCCAATGCAATGGTGCACTTGTGTTGCGTCACGGCCAACACGCACGAGTCGAAGGGAACTTTTTCTTCGGCGATGGAGCCAAAAATTCAGGTGGCGTTCGCGTGATCGATAGTAATCACACCGTCGTCAACAATTACTTCCAGGATTTGACGGGGAAGACCTGGAACGCGTCGCTTTCGATCCTTGGAGGCGATGCTCCTCCCGGCGGCACCAGCAATGGCTATCAACGTGTTGAAAATGTCACCATCGCACACAACTCGTTTTTTAACTGCACACGCAGTATTTTGCTTAACAATGTAAAAGGCTCGGGAACGCCAACTGGTGTCATCGCCAATAATCTGGTTGCCAGTCGCAGCGAACCATTGGTTCTCGCCGAGCTTCCTGCGGAGAAACTCAAATGGGCGGGAAATTTGATGTTCGGTCCATCGCGGAGCCGCGATTTTAATGCAATCACATCCGACCCCAGACTGAAGAAAGTCAAAGGCCTGTTTCGACCGTCGCCCAAAGGCCCCGCAGCAAACTCTGCGGTTGAAATCGGTACCAACATTGAAAAAGACATTGATGGGCAAACACGTCCGAAATCCAAAGCAGACATTGGAGCCGACGAAGTGTCCGGCGCAACCGGTGATCGCACCTCAGGTCCACTCAAGCCATCAGACGTCGGAGTCAGTTTTCTTCGAGGTAATGGCCCCAACAGGAATTGATTTTGGTCCTGACACCGTCCATGCTATACCACCTGCAAATCATCCAATCCCACTTAATTGACCCCAGTTTTTAACACCAGTAACAAGCCATGACATTTGATCGACGCTCATTTTTGAAAACAGTTTCTGCTGGAGCCATTGTTGGAGCCTCACCTGCATTGGTCTCGGGCGGCACACTGGGATCTGCGCCGGGTGCCATCATGCAGGAGCCTCTGCAAACTGCTGACAGTCCGGTTTTCAAATATGGACTCGCTGCGTACTCGTTCAAGCCGCATTTCGAATTCTATAAAGGCAAGAAAGCCAAGAAGGCGCCGCTTGATGGCAAGAAGATCGACATGTTTGGATTCATCGACTACTGCGCCGAACAGAAATGCTCGGCCGAGTTGACCAGCTACTTCTTTCCGCCAGAAGCAGACGAGGCTTACTTTCGAAAGATCAAACGATACGCCTATATGAATGGAGTTCCCATTGCCGGCACCGCGATCGGAAACAACTTCACCATTCCTAAAGGTGAAAAGCTGGACAAGCAAATCGTTGACGCAAAGTTGTGGATTGACCGTGCGGTTCAAATGGGCGCTCCACACATTCGATTCTTTGCCGGTAAGCGAAAAGAGGTTGAGGAGTCTCCAGAGCTCATGAAAGTCGCGATCGAAGCCTTGCAGGAGTGCGTTGACTATGCCGCGAAAGCCGGTGTGTTTGTCGGCGTTGAGAACCATGGCAATCTGTCGGGTGATCAGGTGATCGAAATCGTCAAAGGGATCAAGAGTGACTGGTACGGTGTCAACCTCGACACGGGCAACTTCGTTTCTGATGACCCTTACGCTGAAATCGCGCAATGTGCTCCTTTCGCCGTCAACGTACAAATAAAAATCAAAATGAAGACGATGGACAAGAAAGTGAAGTTTGACGCAGACCTGGAACGCGTTGCAAAGATCCTCAAGGCTTCGAACTATCGTGGCAACGTGATCATGGAATACGAAGAGGAAAAGCCATTCGACAACGTTCCAGCAGCGATGGAAAACATGCGCAAACTGTTTGGCTAGTTCATCTCTGCGACAAGTACATAAATCTGA
>CAYUNP010000059.1:0-25863 GCA_964446085.1 uncultured Pirellulaceae bacterium | reverse complement strand
TGCGGTTAACCGACTGGCTAATCGACAGAACTTCAATCCAGTCTTTGTGATTCTCGTCAGCACTGTTTCCTTTAAGGTCACCCAGTTTGACGTATCCCATTGCGTTACTCATCGTCTTCTCCCGAAATTTAGTTTTGTATTTTGATTAGGTTTGAACTCCCGTGATGACTGTGTCTACGGTTCGTGACCGTCTGTGTCGCAGAAAATCCCTGGATTTTTTTTTCGGTCCTTCACGATTTCTTGTGGGGCGCTAAATCCTGGGTAGCCCGGGTTTAACTCAGCGAATTTCAGCTTTCCTGGCAACGAGTGATCCTGCCAGTTCATGATTCAGATTTTTCCTCCTCTTTTCGAGAAGTGCTGTCCGGTCCCTGTTCCAAACTGCGTTTTTACAAATAGCATTCTCAAATCTACAACTTACACACACGTGATATGGCTCCGCACGCATCCTATCCGGTCCTCGCCGTTTATTTCAGCGATATTTATCCAATTTTGCGTTCAGTTGCATCGGCATACACGATTTCGCATAACATCGACCACAAATGGTCTGGTGTAGATCTGAATTTCACCGGAATGGACCGAGCCGGTGTTTGGGAGTTGCAAATTCCAAAGCCGCAGGATCTGCGTAACGACATCAACTGGCAAACCAATGAACTGGTGAATGGTTTCGTCAGACATGCAAGCGAGGGGCCAGAGGAGTTGAAGACGTTTCTCAGTGGGAAGCTGGAAGTAAAAGCGAAGTGCCTCTCGAATATACATTCTACGATCAGCAGTTTTAATCAAATCAACAACAAAGCCCTATTCAAGCTGGATGCTGCAGTGAAGTTGGCCAAAGCTGGAAGGTTCACCAACAATCTGGCTCTAATTGGTGCCACTGCAACTGCAGCCGCCCTGTATGCAGGAGGTGCATTGTGGACGACTGCGGAAGCTGCAAAGTGGGTTGGCGGAGGGCAAATAGGAATTGTTGGAGCTCCAATGCTGAAAAGTTTGGGAGTATCACTGGTTAAATCATGGGATCAGGCTTCCGAAGCCAAAGCAGTTCAAGTCGCATTTGAAGTTAAAAAATCTGCTGCATCTGTTGGCGCAGACAAATCTGGTGACGGCATGATCAACCTGGAAAAACAGTTCAAAACAGGTCGAGACGTTGCCAATGCCTCAGAAGCCGAAGAGCTGGCTAAAAGTGAGTTTGAAAAGAGCCGCAAAAAACGGAAAAAAACAAACAAGCATAAAGGGAAACGAGGTCATGCAAAGCGTGCCAGTCAGACGACCCGTAGAGTTAAAAAAGCGAAAGCGAAATACTACAATGCGAAGGAAGTGCATCGAAAGACGAGGGCCTCGGCAAAGACCGGTAGAGCATTGAAAGGCATAGGCCCATTGGGCAGAATAATTAAAGCTGGCGCCACGACGATATTTACAGCATGGGACATCTACGATGCGTTTGCTGAGTTGAACGAATAGCCAACTTTAACCATGCATTCTCAATCCGCCATATTTGCTTCCCGTTTGTCTTGAACAGATCACTCTTCGGCAAAGCAAGCGTTGCAATCAAAATGAGATTTTTGGAACAAACAAATCTCACTACTGCGACGATTCCAGTTCGATGATTTGACCTTCCTTGTTGACTTCAACCGTTTTCTTGAACGTAATCGTTTCCGAGTGAGTTTCCGCATCGTTGAGGAAGGTGGCAGTGACTGTGAAGGAATATTTGCCTTGCGGCAAACGAAAAACACTCATATGTCCATTCTTGCGTGCTGCAACAATTCCTTGCTGTTGTCCGGTCGACCATGGGACTACTCGATCGCCGATCTTGAGACTGTTGAAGTTGCCAACGCCAACCTTTCTTGGGAAATTGAGCCGAACGGATTTGAAGACCTTCTTCTTGACTTTGTGAACAATCACTTTCTGTTTTTCAGGTTTTTCAACCCGGATCGTCCGAGTGGCCGAAAGCGTTTCACCGAAAAAGTCGGTTATTGAAAGTTCAATTTTGTGCGAATCGATTCCAAATTCCACTGAGTCCGGCAAATCTGCCAAATTGAATTCGTAGATGCCATTCGGGTTTCGTTTGTTGAATTTGTTCTTGAAGAACTGTTTGATCTCTTTTCCATTTACCAAAAGCCTGACAGACGAAAGATCGATTGGAAAACGAATCTTACTGATGTCAGCGGTAACTTTCACATCGACAAGATTTCCTTTGGTTACCTGGCTTTTGGATAGCTTCAAACCTGGTTTGTCACCGAAAGACTCCGTCTTGAATTGCCACGAGCCGATAGGGCGATCCTTTCCCTTTTGAAAGACCTCAAGGACACTCTCGTCTGCAATATTTCCAAAAGACACTTCAGGAAGCAAGTGAGGCGATACTTCGGACTTGAAACTGAGTCCCCCATCTTCGCCGAATTGCATGAAGTGTTTGCGGCTGTTGGGAAACAGTCGAGTCGACTTTCCATTCCAACTCAGCAAGTAATCCGGCCCGCTTGCCAGGGCATTCGCGTTCAATGCCGGCAACAGAAATTCAAATTCAACCTCTCGATCACCTGGGATGGAAGAATCAGATCGGATGAAAATCGTTTGTCGATCCTTGCCAGATGCATCAAAGTTCAGCAAACTCCATGTTGTCGGATAGCACACGCAGCCCGAGTCTTCTGTCTCTACTCTCAGACCTACGAGATTTCGTTCGGTAAAGCGAACAATGCCGTCATTGGATTGCCGAAGAACTCGATACCCTGGAACACCGAATAGCTCCATGATGAGAATGCGCTGTTCTGTCCCGCTTACCTTTCCTGGCTGCAGTTCACCGCCCTCTTCTGCAAACACTCGATCGAAAGACAACGCAGGTTGGTTCTTCGCCTTACGACCCGAGATTGGAGAAACGACATCGAGTCTTGCAGCCGGTTCTTTCTTTGGCCAACTTTTCCTGAGCTGTCTCTCCAGTTCGTTTTTATTGAGCTTGATCCCTGCGATAATATCGTTCAATGGAGCAAGCAAGTTTTGATCACTGGACAAGTCATTGGCCGAATAATCGGCAGGCATTTTGGGATTAAACCCGATCCACCGAAACCACTCTTTCTCTCCAGTGTCCGCGTTGGTTCCAACCAATAACATGCAGTGCCTGATCTCCTGAAGGCCAAATACCTGTTCTGATTCTTCATCGTCTTTGTCGGGTTCGGCTCGCGCGAATTCCAGGCGTATTTCATCGCTCTTTACGGGAATCGCAACACTTTTGGTTGTTCCTAACAGTTGGAATCTGTCAGGCATTTTCTGCGCAGGTTTGATTTTCGCGAGTTCACCCGAAAGTTCGTCAAAGCCATTCCTGCGGTCAGGCCGAACTTCACATTCGTCGGCACGAATACTGTAGAGTTCAAAACTCAGATTTCGCACTTTTGACGACCTGTTTTGAACGGAAAAATCGAAGCCCGTTTCAATGTTAGCCAGCGATTTGAGCATTAAGGGACGTGAGTCTTCTTCTGAGAAGTCCCGCCTGGCCCAACGCAAGAGGCTTTCCTTGCTGATGCCCTCGCCGAGCTTTCGCGACGCGGTCAAAACAAGATCAGCGTCGTTGCTCAGTGTCACATCAAATTTAAATTCCTTCTTCTTGCCCTCGTTCCATGTTGCTGTGATCTTGAAGGGAATCGTGTTATTTGGCCCATCGAAGCTGCGATTCGAAAACCAGACATCAACGAACTTCGATTCTTTCAGCTCGTCGAACAGGACGCGCCTTGTTTTTTCGGCACTGTCTTCAAAAAAACTGTATTGCAACCGCCCCGTGTCATGGTTTCCCGCGGGAGCAATCAAGAGGTCAACTTGCCCGATGGCCTGCGCCTCGACTCTAATTTTAATCGCTTCCGGGTCAGTTGGATTGACCTTTGCATTTTTGCCCCCTGAAGCAAGCCGGAAGTTGACTCCGGGCATGACTGGTGCCCATTTGATATTGGGGACTGCGACTTTGAAGTTGTTGAGGTTCTCTACTGCAGCGACGCCTTCGAATCCTTGAGCTGCAAGGCGAAATCGAATCGCTGTGTCGTTCTTTGATTCGAAATGACTTCCAAAGGCTCCAGTCGTCTCGTTGTAGAGAACGTTCATGTCTCCTTCAAACCTCTCCTTTCCTTCATTAGGCGTGAGTTCGAGGACGAAACTTGGGTCATCTTCAGTATTTCCCTGGTTGGTATTATCTTTTTCTTTGTCTGTACTGTCGTCCATCTCGCCAGGCTCGAAGGCAGCGATAATCGGCAAATATCTCCCGGACATGCGGCCCAGCATTTCTGCTTGCGTTGGCGTTGATCGTGAATCATCTTTCTTTGCTTCCTCAATTCGAGCTTCCACTCGTTCGATCAGAGGTAAATTGCGTTTGTAGAAGTCGTCAAAAGCTGCGGTGAATCCGGCGTACTCTGGAGGTACATTTCCGCTCTCGGTCAATTCACTGTCAGGAATCAAATTGAGTTTGGGAAGGCCGGAATTGAACTCATCCAAATACCGCTTAACTTCACGATCCTCCCAGTGCCTGAGTTCATTCTGAAAGCGGGTCAAAACCGTGACGCCAAACAGGGCCCGGCGAAATTTTTGAACGGCAGTCTGTTTGGGTTTGAGTTTTGTAGGATCTACGTCGAACTTTCCCTGCGACTTGTCCGGTTCCTCCGATAACTGCCCGGCGTATTCCTTTATCCTTTTCCTGTTATTGCCGAGCCCAACTGACTCGCCCAACTCAAGAAACCTCTCGAGGTCGCCAACTGTTTCTCTTGGTAAAGAATCGTAGCGATACTCTTCAAGCAGTCGTTCAGCGGCTTCCGATCCCAATCGTGCACCATTGAATTTGGCGGCGACATCCTTTTCGACCTTCTTGCCTTCCGACTCCTCTTCCGGGCGAGGTGTGTAGGCAACTTTCCACTGAAACTTCTCAGTGTTCTCCGCGAAGGTACTTTCGATTCCTTCGATCTCTCCGTCGTCCAGCATGCGGCCTTTCGAGGGGTACATCAGAATCGGAGTTTGCGTGGCTCGGCCTCTTGGATTTCTTGACCAGGAAGCAGTTCGTTTGCGTATTTCCAAAAAGAAATCCAATACTGAGAGGTCACTTCCGCCTTCATCAGCGAAGTGCTCAACTGATGCAGCTACGGCTTTTGAAAACAATGAGCTTTCCATCGGTGTCGAGACGCGGGAAAATTCGTCTTTTGAATGAGAGACGATGATCCAGAAATTGTCATCCAGGCCGTAGTCATTTTTAGCAATCGCTTCCGCCAGAGGTTTTTGAAAATCGTTGAGTTTTCTGGCTGGGAAAACGGGTGACCGCGTGTACCTTCCGGCATCGATCAACAGGATTTTCAGTTTTCCTCTCGAGTCGTTGATGTTCTTCAGGAGTGTCCCAAAATCTCCTCGTCTTTCAGATCCTTCATAATCTCCAGCAGGCAGGTATTCGACAGGTGCGTTTTTTCCTGGCACCAGATGACCGTTGAAATAAACGATCAGGACATCCTTGTCACGAACATTCTTTGAGAGTTTTAGCTGACTGGTGTTGGAGTCGAGCTCAAGAGGTTTTTCCGACTGCAAAAGTTCGACTTCTGACTTGAAAGAACTAACGACCTGTTCACAGCTCTTTACAGCAAATGGGATCTCCTTCTGGGTCCCCGTATAGTTGATGTAGTTGGTTGAAAGATAGATGTCGGGAGTGTTACCCGCCAACACGGCAACCATTAGCCATATTGCAAATCCCGCCGCTATCGCGAGAACAATGCCTGCAAAGATGTTGCGGTTTTGGAATTCCCTTTGCTTCGCTTCAAAGGATTTCTTGCGTCGACTGGATGAAGACATGACACTCTACCCTTTCGGTGCTACTCAACAACAACATTAAACTGTTTGTCATCCCCAAGCCCGATTTTGACGGTGGAGACTGTTTCGCCGTCCGCCATTCGCTGAAGAATGGAAGAAGACAATTCAGGAAGCAGAGACTGATTGACAATCTTGTCAATGTTCCTGGCTCCCGATTCGACTTCCTTGCAACGTGCAGCAATCTCCATTGCTACTGCTTCATCGATTTCAACGGACGCCTGGTAACCAGTCTCGATCCGTTTCTTGACCTTGTTCAGTTTCAGGCCAGCAATTTTCTGGATGACGGGGTCGGTCAACGGATAGAAAGGTACAAGTGTGATTCGACCGAGAAACGCAGGCTTGAAAATGTCCTGTCTTAGAAACTCTTCATGCAGCGTCTCGGCAATCGCTTCGGACGAGGGCGTCGTGTCCGGATCGGCACAGAGCGATTGCACGAGTTCGGTTCCCGCGTTGGAAGTCATCAGGATAATTGAGTTGCGGAAGTTGACGACGCGACCTGTTCCATCGGTCATCTGGCCTTTGTCAAAGACCTGAAAGAACATCTCCTGGACTTCCTTGTGGGATTTTTCCATTTCGTCAAGGAGAATCACGCTGTAAGGCTTTTGCCGTACTGCTTCGGTGAGGATGCCACCTTTTCCGTATCCGACGTATCCCGGAGGCGGGCCAGTCAACGATGATCCAGTGTGAGATTCCTTGAACTCGGACATGTTAATCGTCGTGATGTTTTGGTCGCTCCCAAACAGGTAGTGAGCCAATGAAAGCGCCGTCTCCGTTTTTCCCGTACCACTTGTACCTGCAAGCATGAAGACGCCAATCGGCTTGTCCGGGTCTGCAAGATTCGCACGAGAGTACTTGATCGTTTCTGCAATCAAATGCAGCGCGTGGTCCTGACCGATGACCCGCTCTTTCAACAAGTCTTCAAGCTTGAGAATGTTCTGAATCTCATCAGAGACCATTCGCCCCAACGGAATTCCAGTCCACGAGGAAACGGTTTCGGCAATCGCCTCTTTGTCACAGCAAGCGTGAACCAGCGGCTCACCTTCCTGCATGGACTCAAGTTCTTTTTCGACGGCGGCGATATTCTGTTCAATTTCGTCAGCCGATGGTCCGTCCTCTGCAGGCTCGGCGAACTGTTGATACAGTTCCGAGATTCTTGCGACGAGTCCTTTTTCCTTTTCCCATCTCTGGTTGAGAGCTTCAAGTTCTGCCTTGTGTAGCACAACCTGGGCATCGATTTCCGTTAGCCGATCCGTATGGTCAACAGAGCCGACTGATTCTTTGGCCAAACTTTCCTTTTCAACCAGCAACAAATCAATCGTCCGCTGCAAGTCTTCGACTCTTGGAGGCGTCGCATTCTGGCTCAGGTTGATCTTTGCACACGCGGTATCGATCACACTGACTGCTTTGTCTGGAAGCTGACGACCAGGGATGTACCGATTTGACAGGCGAACTGAATCGATCACAGCATCATTGCGGATGCGAATGTTGTGGTGATTCTCCAGCGTCGAAGTCAGACACCGGATCATTTGTACGGTCGTTGGCTCGTCAGGTTCATCGACTTTCACCACCTGGAATCGCCGTGAAAGAGCGGCGTCTTCCTCAAAGTATTTTTTGTACTCAGCCCAGGTTGTTGCGGCAACGGTTCGGAGTTCGCCACGAGCAAGCGCGGGCTTCAGGATGTTAGCTGCATCGCCCTGCCCTGCCTGTCCTCCTGCTCCAACAAGATTGTGTGCTTCGTCGATGAACAAAATGATCGGATTCGGAGACGACTTCACTTCCTCGATGACGCCTTTGAGCCTGTTCTCGAATTCCCCGCGAACTCCGGCACCTGCTTGAAGAAGTGACAGGTCGAGTGAACGAATGGAAACACCCTCGAGCATCGGCGGAACATCACCTTCGGCAATTCGACGGGCAAATCCTTCGACCACCGCGGTTTTGCCTACGCCGGCCTCACCCGTCAGAATAGGATTGTTCTGTCTCCGCCGGCAAAGGATATCAATCAGCTGGCGAATCTCTTCGTCGCGGCCGACAATCGGATCGATCTTCCCATCCTTGGCTTGTTGAGTAAGGTCGATCGTGAATTTATCAAGGGCTTTGTTGCTGGTAAAAACCGGATCGCCTTCACCGCCAGCCCCACCACCAGCTGCCGTTACGGCCTGCTCGGTTCCTTTTTCTACGGACCCTTTGGTGATGTCGTGAAATCGGTTGACGAGATCTTCGGTTTCGATTGAAACAAGCGTTCCAACTGGAAGACCGTGCCCGCGAGCGTCCTTGATGATCGCGATCAGGACATGCCCGGACCGAATCAGGCTTCCACCAAAGTCCAGCGAAGAAATCATCCACGTGTCGCGAATCAGGTTCACCATGTGGGGCGAAAGACCTGGTGTTCGTGTGTTGCCCGTTTTGAGTCCGTTAAGCACACGAACGAGATCGCCATGAAAAGCCTCAGCACTGATGCTGTGGTGGCGCAGGATCAATGGAATGTCCGAGTTTGGTGTATTCATCAAACACGACAACCAGTGCTCATTTTCGATGTCGTAGTTGGTTCTTGCAACTCCAACGCGTCCAGCTTCGTCCAGAGCTGTGCGGCAGGTTGAGTTGAGTCGATTGATTAAAGTTTTGAGACGATTCGCTTGCATCGTTTTTTCCCGGTAGAAGTGGAGCAGTCAAACGAGGGCTCTCTTGCTCAAGCCGTCGTTTGGCGGTTCGACTTGCGACCAATTTATTCCATATCCCACCTGAATCTTCTCAGGGTGTCCGCTCGTTCGTTTGTTTCACGCTCTGAACACACCCAACTGTCAAATCCCAGTCTTGTTTCGCCAAGTTTCGCAGGAGAGACCGCTTCCGGTTTGACCGTCAACCTGACGTCAAAATCAAGTGGTCTGCCAAGGATGGATCGAGTCATCTCGACGAGTCTTTTGAACCTGAAGTTTTGAGAAACCTTGTCTGACGATTCATCATCGAAGGGACAAAGTGACTCGAACTCATCGCGGTCCAACGGTCCAATGCGGACTTCGAATCGCTGTCGGAATGCCGGAACAAACTCACCAACAATTGCGGAGTCTCCCAAAATGTTGTGCGCTCCCTGAAAAGAACCAATTCGACTGCGAATTCGGACGGGCAAATGGAGTTGTTCCTCAACAAACTCAACGACCTCAATTTCCACTCCAAACTGAGCGTGTAAACATCGTTGAATCGAACTGGCGGTTCGAATGGGTCGGGAAATATGCCCGGCCGAACTTGCGAAAACATCATCCGAAAAGAGCCTTTGCCCGCGTGTTGAGGGTAGTCCCATTCCACAAAGCGAAAACAGTATCATCGAAAATGCGTCTTCGACCCCATACACGTCGCGACGATGCAATTCCAATCCAACATCGTAACGATTTGCCAGCCAGGCGTGGAAAAAAAGTGTGATGATCCGGGAATTGAAGATGTTCAGAAAATCGCGCATCAACACATTGGGTTCTCCTCCAGCAACCATGTCTCGATCAGGATGAGGAAGCACTCCGCTGGGGCCAAACAGGCCAATAACATGCGTGTAGAGCTCCATGACTCCTTCGCTCTGGTCCAGCTTTTCAATTTGTCCGGACGGGAAATTTTTGGTTGCTGACGAGCGAAAACGAAGTAGTGGATTGGTCGCTTCGCCCGGACCATCGGGCGGTTCCTGCGTCATCAAAAGAAGCGAGCGCGCAGCCTCGAAGAACTCGAAACGGGTCGCGTTTTCGAGTATCTCATTTTTCAGACTAGTTTTCGCGTCCCGCATCTCTTTAAGAACCTTGACAGGAGTCTGTCGTCTTCGGCCGCCTTGATGGAAACCTGTGTGAAGGAGTTAATCCCTGAATGAAGCGAAAAGAATCGGTTGAGTCCACAGGAAAACAGAAACCAACTTCCCGGGCGGTTGCTGTTGCGGATTTCATTGAGCCCAACTCTGATCGATGTTCCATCGGCAATCGCACCCCAGGGAAGATTGTCGATCCGATCAGTGGTTCGATCTGTTTCGACTCTCACGATGGATTCGATCCATGACTGATTCATGACGGTTGAAGGTCGATCGAGAAGCTCAAGAAGCCGTCGAAGCGTCTCCACTTTTCTTGTTCCGTCGAGCAGCAGGAAATTGAGATTCAACAGTGAGATCAGTTTCCAATAGTGACGCGAATTATCTTTTGGAATCAGCATCCGATTCCAGTCACCCATCCTCTTTGCAGACTTGACCAGTCCTCCAACGATCACTTTGAAGGAGCTGGAGTCTTTGGAGATCAGGTTGAGATCCCGGAAGATTCGATTGCAACAAACGGGCTTGATCAGAACCTGTGTGAATCTGCTGTCTGATGTTGGCTCCATTTTCAGGTCAACCAGCGAAAGCAAAATGTCTGTTCCGTCTCCCTGCGGGCGAAAGACTCGCCGGTTCGAATAAAAGAGAGAGTTGGATGACGAGGCACCGTGGTGACTTACGCTGTAAAACGACTCGACAGGAACGATGCCTCCGTCGTCATCAATTCCGTTGACTGACTGGAGATCGAAAATTTCAAAGTCCAATTCACCTGAGTTGGCATCGACAGGCGAGTCAACGCAGTATTTGCTGATTGGCCTGGCGATCGGTTGAGGCTCAAACAGATTTACAATTGGAGCACAGTTGATTGCCAGCGTATTGTTTCCAACGATCGATTCGAGTCGCTCGCTGGAAGTGCTGAAATAGATGTAGAGATCGAACCGGTTCTCTTCAGACTCCAACAGCCCCTGCGGGACCGGTAGCTCAAAGAAAAGGTGTTTCGTTGGATAGGCAAACAACTCCATCAGCAGTTGATATTCCAACGGCAAGCCCGAAAACTTGGGAAGCACCAGCTCATCTTCTTCGAATCCCAAAATCCGCAACTGATCCGGGTTGAGCTCCCATGTTCCGGCTTCTGTTTGAAAGCCGATGGCCACACGATAGAGTGAATTGTAGATCAACTCGCAAAGTTCAAACTGAATATCACGGTTGGCAATATAGAATTGCAACTTCTGATGGAGCGCGGCGTGCAGCGGAAGACCATCGCTACCTTCAAGTGTCAGTTTAAGCGCAGAGACAGCAGGTTTGGCGGAAACATGTCTGGCTTCAGGGAAATCTCTTTTGAGCTCACAGCCCACAATGTTGATCGCGTAACAGCGAGAGTCATAGCAGGTTCGAAACTGGGTGTCGCCGTAGTTTTCGAGCACCAGTTTCGTTTCAGTTCGCGGCAGAAACTCGCCGCCCGGTTTAACCTGGTCGCCCGGTTCAAACTGAACCACTGAAAACGCCGGAAACGGACGCGTCGCCAGCGGTAGCAACTTTTCCAACATCGCCGACGCAATTTGCGGAAAGTCGTCATCCTGTTTCATCTGGACCCGAGCAGTAAGAAATGCGAACGCCTCGACAAGTCTTCTTACAAACGGATCCTCACGAGCGTCCCGCTCAAAGTCCAACAGACTGGCTTCGTCGCCGTGGACTTTGCTGAACTCGCGTCCCTGTTCGTACAGGTAGCGCAGCTCCTCTCGGTAGTACTCGAACAAACGGTTGGACATGCGCGGACAATCTACGGGTTGACGATAAATGACTGGCTGGTGATGTCCAGTCCGGACTCAAAACGAATCTCTTCAAACGGTTCAACCACAAGCTGACCTTTGACCTCGGTGTTAATCAGGCGTTGATTCTTTGACGGAGCCATTTCAACCTGAACTCTTGCGAGCCTCGGTTCAAAACGATCGATCGAAAGTTGAACAGACTTGCAAAATCGCTTTTCCATTAATGGATCACCCATGTTCAAGCTTTGAAAGTCGACGACTCCAAAGTTGACCAGGGAATCGTTCAGAATTTCGTTCGCTTCCTTGTCCGTTGACCTGAGCACGTAGCCAGGCGGAATCGAAAGCCTCGTGTTGAGCAGTCGCTCGACATTCCTTCGAACGCTTTCGATGACCTCATCAGCACCATGAAAGCGACTGAGGTTTTCGAATCGGTAAAGTAGTGGTGCCAGGAATCTCTCAGCCATCTGAATCGACCTCCAGGCTCGCATCAGCCAAATCAAAGAGCGTGAACTCCTCTTCGCCCGCGGCAAAAACACGTCGACCGCGTCCCATGGATGCCAACTCAACAGAAACGTCTTCTGACTCAGGCCAAAGCGACTCCCGTCCCAGTCTGAGGAAGTCGTTTGACAACTCGTCGGTGGAATTGAAATAGATTCCTGGCATAAACAGGACCAGACTACTGCCGTTATGAAGTGTCATCCGCGCCTTGTTCCAGAGATGATCAACGAGCCGTGTAGGTCGTGAGACGTCAATCGATTTCACAAGGTGGTGCGGCAACCAGACATAGTTGCCTTGCAAAGTGAATGCTTCGAAAACGGTTGCCGTCACATCGTCAAGATCGCGAAAGCCAACGTGTTCCTGGCCATCGAGTTTCAGTTTGACTGTGGGAGAATTCTCCAGGACAAAATCCATCGCCTGGTGGTAGTCGTCAGTCTCGCCAGAGCGAAGGCAAGACAGCGCCCAAAGAAGCTTGTTGGTAGCTTCGTCCGGAGTTTCGATAAACTCCGGAACCATTCCATCTCGCCAGACAGCTGCCCGTTGCAATTCTCCGATAGAGAGATTGTCGACCATCCCGGTCAGCGCGATGTGTTCCTGATCTGAATCGAGAGCCTTCAGCTGCTGCGCAACTTTTTCCACTCGCTCCCAGTTTCCGGTAAAGCAAACCAGTTGCACCAACACCAGACGCAGCGGCATGTCACGAGGGTTTTTCGCAACCTCCGCATTTGCCTTTTCAATGGCTTCGGTGAGTTTTCCCTGATTGAAAAGGGTGATAAGTTCATCCATCGTTAGCCATCCTCACTGGAATTGAGTTGCATTTGCAAAGAAACGGGTTCGAAAATGACCCGCGTCCGTCCACTGTCATATTTGTGGTGCGGACAGAGCCGAATGGTACAGTCATAGCGGCCAGGGTCTGTGATGTCTTCATAAACAAAGAACCCTGTTGCTTCGTCAAAGAACGGCTTGATCATCTTCTGTTCAAGTCCGCGGTTCTGTCCGCTTGAATGCTGCATTAACCATTCCTGCATGTGATCCTGAATTTCATCGGGACCAACGGATCTACCGATTTGGTTGCGGCATTCAATCTTCAATCGATGTGCCATGCGGCATACGCAGAGCATGTAATTGAACATCGAAGACAAACGCAGATTGGTGGTTGCGTCTTCACTACCCATTGCCCTCACAACCTGAGCCGACTGGCATGACAGTAAAGCTACGTACCAGGACTGGTGCACTGAAAACAATGGAATGAGTCCGAGTGAACTGAAGATGCCCTCATCTTTTTCGGAAATCACAATCTCGGTCGGTGGATAGTTCGCAACTCCTGTCGCATCGGTATCGAAAAATGTGGCAGGCAGCTGACCAATCAGTCCTCCGTCATAGCCAGGATCGACGGGCTCGTCTTCAGTCGCAAGTTGTTTTGGTTCGCGATCAACACCACAAACATCTGAAAACCAGTCGTAGAGTCGAAAACTTCTGATGATTGGTTGGGCAACCGCGAAACAGGAACGCCCCCAAAGAAGTTTGTCAGATGATTCGAATCCGTCGTGTTCGTTAAACAGAATTCCCGTGGCATTGGAAACGACCCCTTCGGCATCGACGGACGATCCCATTCGATAGTTTCGATACGGTTTTCGGATCAACACTCGCGGCATCGTCAAACCGATCATGCGAGAATATTCCTGCTGACGAAAATCGTTCCAGCGAGCATACCGCGGTTGGCGCAGGATTGCTTTGACATCGATGACGTTTTCCAACTGATCAAAGTTGCGAATTGAGTCACCGAAGAAATTTGGCGCAAGATTGACAAGGAACATGCAAAAACATTCTTCGCCAATTCGAGCCAGTTTTCGCAGCGTCCCCAGGCCTATTTGCCGTTCACTGTCGCGGTCATTCTCATTCAGGCCAAAATCAAAATCGACGATCATCAAACTGAACGGAAAGATCGCGGAGTAGTTCTCCAGATCGATTTTTTGCTCACCAATCAAAAAGTCGAAACGCTTCCGATAAAGTTTGTCATAGATCCACGTTTGCCGATACGAATTGGCATTGAGATCAGAGGAAAGCTCTTCGGCAGAGATATCCAGGACAAATACGTTAACGGCCCTCGACTTCGGCATGTTTCGAATTGAAAGATCTGCTGAAGTCCCGAGTGAGATCAGCCTGTGAATGCTCCGAAAGGAAGCTTCCAATTGGCGAAATCGCTCATTGTCCAGAACTTGTCGCACGACCGAGACAAGCATTTGGTCGATCTCTTCAATGGTGACGGCAATTGCCGAAAAAGTCTCATCAAGGTTTCTGAGCTTGCGCAGGTCAGATGACAGCAGCCAATCAAGAAAGATCGGATTCAGAGAAGAACCGGTCTTCTCTGAATCCGTCCTGTTTGTTTCCTTAGCTTCCACATTGGTGCCTGTTACGACTCGTTGCGGCTGGCAACCAGCGACATGGAAACGTTGATCTCTTCGACCTGGAAGTGCGGACGCAACTGAGCAGTCACGTTGTACACACCCGGGTCTGTTGGGTCTTCAACCACTTTGATCTCGGCGAAGCGGAATGGTTTTCGCGCTTTCGCTTCTTCACTGGCTTTGTCCTGGTCGAGGACAAAGTTGTTCACGAACCAAGTGTGGATGTAATCCTCGATCTCATCAGCTTCTTTGGACTTACCCAACTGAATTCTCAGCATCGGTTGCAAGGCATGAGCCGCGCGCGATACAGCCATGATGTACGGCAATCTTGCTGAAAGATTTTCGTTCGCGGTTGCCGCGTTACCAGCAGCCGAATCGTCGTACTGCTTTGGCTTGTGGACGGTCTGCCCACCAATGAACGCAGCGTGATTGGAATTCAACTCATACAGCAACGGCAAGAAACCGACCTTGCCGAGAATTGCATCTTTACTCATCGGCAAAGGCACTTCGGTTGGACACTGAACACGAGTATCAGAATGCTCGGACGTGAAGTAGTGAATCGGAAGGCCTTCAACCTTACCACCACTTTCGAGTCCGCGAATTCCAACAGCCCAACCGTAATACGCAAATGCATCGCTCATGCACTGAGCCATCGTGTAAGCCGCATTCATCCAGCAATACTTGTCGACTTCCGTTTGTTTCGGATTTCCATCCTCACCGAGAGGGAACTCCTGGTAACTGAAAGATTTGACCTGCTGTTCACAATCACTGTTGCCGTAAGGCAACCGCGACATCGCACGAGGCATACACATCGAGACGTAGCGAGAATCTTCCATCTCCCGGAACGCTCGCCAGTCGGTCATTTCAACCACGCTGGGGTTCAGGAACCGGTTTTCAATCGCGGTATCATCGAGGTTTTCGAGAACTTCCCAGCCCTGACCTTCAGGAATCCCGAACATCTTGGGAGACGGAGCGGTCAGGAATGGAGCATGGGAAACGGCACAAACCTTGGCCATTGTTGCGAGACCCTTGACGTCCACGGCGGCATGTGAAAATTCGAAATCGCCAACAATGGTTCCAATTGGAATTCCACCCAGCGTGTTGTAGCGACGAGTGTAAATTTTGTCGTAGAGGATCGTGCTTTGGAAGTTTGACGAAGTCATATCGTCAAGCAATTCTTCTTTGGCAATATCCATGACCTGAATTCGCAGATCACTTCCGAGCAACGAATTCTCAACAAGCCTTTGCAGCCCTCGCCAGGAGCCTTCCAGCTTCTGGAATTTGGAGTGATGAATAACTTTGCTGACTTCAACGCTCAGACGTTCGTCCAGTTCGCGAATTCGGTCATCGATTGCACCGAGCGTCTTCTTCTCGATGCGAAACTGGCCCTGTTCGGCGTCGATAACAAGTTTTTCGAGCCAGCCCTTGGCATCCTCGCGAGACGAATCTCCGCCAGTTGCGTCAACCAGTTGATCCAGAAATGATACTTCCTGGGTTGTTGTTGTTTCAGTTGTTTGTTGTTCTTGTTCTTCTTCGGCCACGATGATGCCCTTTCAAATTGGTCTCTTGGATCCACTGCAAAAAAGTTAACTCTTTTCCTTGTCCAACTCGGCGCGGAGTTGGGCGAGGGCTTCAGGGTTGCCAAGCATCTCTTTCAACTTCTTCTCGAAGTCACGGCTGACGTTGACGTTTTGCCGAGTTTCGAGGAGCGCTTCACGAAGATCCTTCATGGCTGCAACTGAGGGTACCTGCTTTGCGATGGCAGCAAGAATCGCTTCAGGGCCAAAGTCTTCCATGGACTTGAAATCGAGCGCAACATTTTGCGTCGTTTCTTTGCCTGGCTCGCCGAAGTCAACTTCGACTTCGAGTTTTGGTTTGATGTTCTTGACGAGATCATCAAACTTTGCGGGATCGCTCACTTCGACAAACTGACGGTCACGAAGGTCGCGCTTGTCTGTGTTGTCACCAGAGAGATCAGACATGACAGCGATGTCAAAAGGAATGTCCTTCTTCTCGATCGCGCCACCAGTCTCGACTTCATACCAGATGTGAGTTCTGGTCTTGTTCTTCTTTGCAGCGACTTGTTTCGCTGCCATCTTTTTGCTTGCCATAGAATCTCTCGAAAAAGGATTTACCTGGCAGGGGAGACCATCTTCAGTCAACCATTATCCCATCCTGCCGAGGGTTCATTGTAGCGGGACGAATTCCTGACTCAAGAAAATGCACAAAAAAATGAGACCAGGTAACTCCCAGTCTCCCAGTCTTCGTGATCTTCCTGGTTTGAACGTCCAACAACTCAGAGAGAAAGACGTCATCACGCCGATAAATCGGACGAAAATTCTGACAAAAAAAGCCTAGTCGAAGAAATCATCGGGAAAGGAATCAGGTTGTTTCGGATCTTTGCTTCGCTCGACGGGCTTGTGCCGCGGTTTTGGGGCTTGCTCAGGGGCAGCTTGCTCAGGGACAGCGGGTGCAGGAGGAGTGGGTGCCGAAGGAGGCGGTGCAAGCGCATCATCCTCGAGCGGAGGTTCATGTGACGTTGAAGTCGGACGTTTGGGCGACGAGTCTTTGTTGGAGGCCGAATCTTTGGGTTTTCTCTGATGATCAACGATCGTGGGCGAATCCAAATACTCATCAATGGAATCGTCCCATGTAAAGACTGGTTTTTCAGACTGTTCTGCCGGATCGATTCCAGGATCCTCAATGGGAAGTTTTACATTTTCCACCATGGGTAGTTTTACGTTTTCCACTACTTCATCATCCTTCTCAGCAAGATCGCTCCAAATCTCGCTGATGTCTCCCGAGATCGTTGCCGACTCAAGAGATTCGAGCGTTGCGACGAATCGATGCGATCCCGCGATGATTCGGCATGTCCTGAATTCGGTCTGCGTTTCGGTTATGCGCTCAAATTCACTCGAGCCATCGGGAGCCATTAGCGTTGGATTGGTCTTCGAAAGATGTTTTACAATGATCGAGCTGTTGGAGTATCTGACAGAAAAATGTTGTCTGGAAAGCGTTTGGTCCTTGCGCAGGACAACATCCCTGTTGTCGCGACCGACCACAAGTTCTTCACCTTCCTCCAACTGCAAGCGTCGGGTCTCATCAACCCCGCGGCATGTAACGTCAATGATCAGCGTCACTCTTTGGCTCCCTTGATGCGATCGAGGAAACTCTCAAAACCGTCAATGCTCAAATCATTAGTGATGATTTGATCGCTGCCTCCTCCATCGGAAATTACCAGATAATCGAACAAGCCAAAGACCTTTTCAAGCAACAGCGGCGATCCATTGGTTAGATGAAACTTTAGCGTCGAAGGAATCATGAACCACGCAGCAAGGAACTGAAATTTTTGTTCATCAATGACACTTTCTTTCTCACCCGTTTCGTTGATCGCGATTAGCCCGGCGTCTTTGGCAACGAAAGAATCCCAGGACTCGTCGAGTACTTGCCGGTCTTCAACAGGTACAAGAAAAAGGTCGTTTTCCTCGGTAATTTCCGCTGGACCACTCATCAGAAAATTAGTGGTAGCCGGTTTCTCTGACTTGCTCTGACTTCGCTGATGGTTGCAGATCAGATGACAACTCCATGGCGACTCAGCAGGTTCTAGCAGCGGGAAAACTGACTTGCAAAAGCTTTCCACGATCAGTATCGAAACTTTGCCGTGACGTTCGAGACTTTGGTTTCCGACGTCCTCAGCAACTGGCTCATTCGATTTGGCCAGTTCTGTGCCTCCTACAGCCTTCGCAGGGGCAAGGGCATTGTTCCCGGACGTTTTTGTTTGGGAATACGGTTCATCAAAAGAGATTGCGAGACTGTTACTTCCGATCTCGACCGAATCTCCGTCGGCAAGAACCGACTTTGCTGTGGGCTGACCGTTCACCAGAACCGAATCATCGTTCCCTGTAAGGTTTCGAATGGAGAACTCGTTGGTCCTGAAAAAGAGCTCGGCATGTTCGCTAATCACGCCGGTCGTGTTGCCGAGAACAATATCGGCAGAAAACGACGAACCGACTACCAGCCGCTGCCCAAGTCGGACCTGAGTTGTCAGTGTCCGTCCCCGGCCATCTTCATAACTAATTTTCGCACGCATCCGAGTCCCACCAACTCTAAAGCCAAAAAGTGCCTTGTATCCATCGCGCGGTCCATTGAAAGACATTGGTCTTCCGACAGAGGATTACCGCTTTTCTTGAAGACCCTATTCTAACGCGATCATCGAAAGGAAACTGAAATTCGACCCGATAGTATCGAAGTTCGTTCTCAGCCCCGGTTTCGATAGCTGTCGCTTCCTGCCCGGCAGTCGTTTCGCTTTCAGCTGAAATTTTCGTGACCTTGCCGACAAAGAACCGTTTCTCAAAAGGTAGAAATATGCGCACTTCCTGATTTTTTTCAACTAACTCAATATCTTTTTCTGCAACCTGGATCGTACCCTCAAAAGTCCCAGGATCGGCAACGTATCCCAGGTTTTCCCCACGTTCCACTGATCCACCAGCGAATTCGGCGTCGGACCACGCCCCACTTTGCGCCACCAGCAACTCTTCTGATTCAGCGAGACTGGCTCCCGGATGCAGTTGAGCCACGAATTTTCCCTGATGGGGCGAAACAACGGATAGTTTGGCTATCTGACTGTCAATATCCTCGAGTTTTCGTTCCCAGGATGCTTTGCGCTTTTTCCAAAACTCAATTTCAGCCGCCGCAGTTTTCTCATTGGCATGCTCCAATGCTGCAAGCCGCGCCGTGACATCATCCACTTGCTCGTTGGCGATCAATTGTTCCAACAGGAGCTCGTCATTGATCACTTTGGCGATCGGATCTCCAGCTTCGACTTCGTCACCGTCGGAGATACGGGCGACGATGAACCCTGCGTCGGGAGCAAAAATCTGCTTTGCTTGAGCAAGCTTAACCGTTGCATGTCCACTAACGCGGTGCTCAAACTCGAACTGACTGGCCAACCAGACGATCGCGGCGACAGCAGCCAGGAAAAACAGTACATTGACCCAGCGAAGTCCAAACCTCCACCCGTTTCGCCAAAATCGCTGCAAGTTTAGCAGCATTGGTAAAAGCGCAATGACCAGCAGCACCGCAATCACAATGCGACCGAACATCAGAAGTTGCTGGTTTTCGAAAAAGGTCCACGCCATCCATCCAATTGCTGACAGAATCATCCATCGATAGATCACTGACCCTGTGGCATAGGCTTTCAGCCAGTGTGTTTTCTGGTGTAGCGTCAGGGAAGGCTCCATTGCGAAGAAAAACCCATCGATCGTACGACCAAGACTCTTTTGGGCGATGGTTGAAAGGTTATGGATTTTCAAAAAGTCCGACAGTGCATAGTAACCGTCGTATTTCATCAGTGGATTTCCATTAATAAAGATCGTGTTCACCGAGGTGACCAACATCATGCCAAAAAGAAACCGGTGAAACGTCCCATCAATTGAAAAGTACCAGCCCCAAAAACACAGCGTCGCCAACGAAAGCTCGACAAAAACGCCTGCAAGGGATACAAGCATCCGTTTGTACCTGCTCTTTGCTGTCCACAAATCGGAGACGTCACAATAAAGGCAAGGAATCATCACCAGCAGCAGGACTCCCATCTCGGAACACTCGTGGCCTGTTTGGCGACAAGCGAGTCCGTGACCGATTTCGTGAAGTGCTTTCGCGATTGCAAATCCAATCGCCATCAAAAAGAGGTGTTCCACAGAAAACAGTTCCGCAACGGTCGGAACCCTGGTTGCCAGCGATTGCCACGACAGGATTGCAAACAATGTTGTTGCCAGAAAAGCGACCGTGGCCGCAGCAACGGTCACAGGATTGAACAGTAAAATGCCCACTGGTCGAAGTGCTGACAACAGAGGCCCTGGATAAAAACCGGGCAGCTTGATGCTCATCAAGCCCATTACTTTTTGCAGGTATCCCGTCGAATGGATTCGTTCGTGTTGGCGAAAGAGCCTCAAGCCATCGCCGAGCCCTTTTGCAACGAGCAAGTTGTCAGATGCCAGATGGTTCAGGTAGGACATGATTTCTCGTGTCCCAGGCGAAAATCCAAACCGTTCCTGGATTGCGCTTTTGAGTCCGTCGAGAGTGATTGTTTTCTTCAGTGTGTCCAGGATGTGAAACTCAATTTCACCAAAACGAAAGTACTCGTTGCTCACCACATCCTTGACTGCATAGATTTGCCCCTGCTGACCCCCCAGGTTAACCACCTTGAGATCGCTTCTTGTTTGCCACGGAATGATGGGACTTTGAGACATGATCTTCTAGCGCGCCGAGATTGGTTTCACGTCCTGTTTTTCTGCAGGCTTGCGGAGCAACTCCACACTTCCGACGAGTCCGGGCACAAGCTTCAGTTCCCGGTTGTCAATCACAACCCAGACTTTCATTTGCCGATTAACGGGATTGGCTTCCGGATTGACGAACGTGACTGTACCCTCAAACGTTTCGCCTTTGAGGGAATCCAGGCCTGGTGAAAAAATGGCTCTTGTACCAACGAGCTGATCCAGTGCAATCGAAGCAGGGACCTTGATTTCGGTCTTGAGTTTTTTTAGTTGGACGACTTTGGCAACGGGCTCGCTGGCGTCGACCCATTCTCCTTCTTTTTTGTAAATTTCGACGACTTTTCCATCGATGGGCGAGGTGATTTGGTGATCTGCCAGTTGCCTTTTGCCAACACTCAATTCGATGCCGCGAATCGTCGTTTGCATCCCCATCATTTGCATTTCAAACGCTGTCTTCTTCTTTTCTGCGATGGCCCGTTCGGCAACGAGCATCAGCTGGTCGATCTCAGATCTCGGGACTGCTCCGGGCAATCGGTTGTTGGACTGAAGGGCTCGAGAAAGCTCGGCTTTGGCCACTTCGATCGATTTCTTCATGAATTCAAGTTCGACAGTGGACGCGGCTTCGCGGGATGCGATTTCCTTTTCGTTGGCAAGCCTTTCAACGTTTAACTTCGCCATTCTGGAATCGATTTCCATCAGGAGTTGGCCGCCTTTGACAGGGCTACCCTCACGGATATTGCTCATCTGAATCATTCCCCCAGCCTTGCTGGCAACGTCTCGCGATTCATGGATTCTGAGAACTGCGTCTTCTGCCACAAAGTGGTCCTGGGCAACGGATCGCCCCTGTGAAAAACAGAGAACCGTGATCATTGCGAAGCAACACAGAAATGTATTCAATATGTTTTGCATTGTTTTTACCTACCAAAAAAACCATTCGCGGATTCGGTTGTTCAACTCATAGCTCAACAGGAAAAAGTAATTCCTTTTCCCGCATTCAATTTTTCCAAACACTCTGGTGCCAATCCTCAAAGAACGATCCAGATCTTCCTCCGAAAGCGAGACGGTCGCTGTAACGTGGCTTTGCCCGTCGGCCTCGTTAATGTCACTTCGGTAGTCGAGTCCCTGAAGTTCTCCAATCCACGTTTCCGAAGAATCCGACATGAGGCGAAACTCAACCTGCAATGGTTCAGGATGCTGCTCCTTGATGGCATTTTCGATAAATTCAATTCGGTTGTCAGCAATCTGCAACTCGATTTGCCACTCGCCTTTCGTCTGTGCGATCGTCATTAACAGGTCTCCCCGATTGATCGGTCGGTCGACAAGGCGACGACGCAGATCCGGTGTAATGACTATACCATCCAGAGGCGCAACGATTTCCAGTTTGTCTTGTCGCTCTTCAAAGAATCCCAATCGTTCCTTGAAGCCATTGAGTCGAATCTTCAGTCGTTCAACTTCCGAGGCACGCCTTGCTTCCTCTTCCATGATGTCATCAACATCTCCGTCAACGTCTGTCAGTGCATAGTTTCGCAGTTGTTGCTGAACTTCAGCGATTTCGCCTTCCACCTTGATTATTTCTTTTTCAAGTTGCCTTGAATCAATCTGCAGCAGTTTTTGGCCTTCGACCACTTCCGCATTTTCGTCAATCAGGAGGCCTTTGATTTCGCCATCGGTTCGAGCAAATACATGCTGCTTGCGTACTGGCTCCAATATCCCATCACCATAGATTTCGAAAGGACTTTGAACCAGGAACAGAAGATACCAGGCGAGCCAACCGGCGGCGGCCAGCGTGAGCAGCCAGAACATGGTTCGCACCGGGCTACCAAGCACGCGGTTGAAGAGTAAATTCTGAAATCGGATTCCCGGTATCGAGTTGTACTGGCTGGTCCGTGCAACAACTGGCGCGGAAAACTCGATCACTTCGCCGATCAGTCGCCGTTCTTCAACCGAGTGGGCCGTGTCGCCAAAGAATTCGAAAATCACGGCTCCGTAGAACTTGCCTTCGCTCTCACATGGCAGAACGTAACCAATGTTTGTGCCCGTCGCTTCGATCAACTGGCGGGCATTCCTTGGAAGTCGCCGACCATCAAAGCTGATTTCTTCACCGTGCCATTCGATTGGGTTTCGGGAGGCGAGCACCATCTTTCCCAAACGAGTCAAGTTGCGCACGATCGAAGTCTTGTGTGAAATGGCAGCCGCACCGCTGATCGCGCGTATCTTTCCCGTGTTGTCGAGGTAGGTGACACGACTGGCTTTTGTTATCTTCGCAAAATCGTTGACCAAATGAAAAGACAGTTGCTTTAAGTTTGCAGACTTGCCAGCGTTTTGAACCAGTTGAGCCAAATGCGAAACGTCGCGAGCGGATTCATCAGGGGCTTCCGCTTTTCGTGCGTTCTCGTAAACCTCGATCTGCCCAGCGACCTCAGCAACAAGATCGTGAAAAACCTGGCCAACAAGTTCCTCTTCCCCCGAAGGACGTACAAGCATGTACAGGAACCGGAATCCATTCGCAGGCTGGCACATCTCGCTGAAGACTCTTCCAAACGAAAAGTCATTGACGCGATCGCTTGTTGCTTTGGAATCAAAGTGCAGTCTCGCAAGTGACTGTAGTTTTTTCTTGACGGAATCATTGAGCTCGGTCCAGCCACTATGTCCGGCTATACGAAGTTGCTGTTTCCCATCAGAAACCCAAACAACAGAGATAAGGGAATCGGTTCCTGCCTTCAGTTTGCTGGCAGTTTGCTGATAGAAGTCGCGGCGAGGAATGCCGGGCTGAGACGCAGAATTCGAAATTGAATCCAGCAGAACATCAAGGGTCTGCAAATCAAAACTACCAGTCTCCCCCAGATTTTTAACCATTAGACAGATCTCTTGAATGCGCTATCCATGAAGAGTAAGCGAAATACAGGGTCGATAAGCACATTTTTTTGTTTTTGGCAAATTCAGTTGGAGGATCACCCTCTAATTCTCGATGATTCTGGTAATCGCGGTTATTACATTTTTAGCGGTACTATTGGCGGTCCGGATCAAGAAAGACGAAGAAATGCGACATCGAGTTGTCAAAACTTTTCTCTTGGTGTTGGTTGCCTATGGTTTGGTCGGATTGACTGGTGGCTGTGAGACCTCAAGAAAGCTGAACACTTCGTACGTTCCCGAAAATTCAATCGTGCCTTCCAGCGGTCTGGCATCCTACCTTGAATTGTCTGACCCCACGCTTTGCGAAGCGGATTATACAGGGGATCTGTCAGCCATCTCTCCTGAGACGGCGATCGATTATAACAACGTTGAGTACCGCACGATTACACTTGAACAGTGTATCGCGAACGCATTACAAAGCTCGGAAGTTTTTCGCGATCTTGGTGGCGCAATCGTCAATCAGACTTCAACAGTTGCCACCTCATTGGATCCGGCACTTCAGTTTACCAATCCGCTCGCTGGGGAAGCGGCTGCTTTAAGCGCGTTCGACGCCAACCTGAACTCCAGCTTGTTCTTTGAGGATATTCAGCGACCGTTTAACAATCTTTTCTCGGGCGATCAAGGGCTGCTCGATCAGGATCTGATTGCAAGTCAATTCGAGGTCTCAAAGATCTCGGCAACAGGTACTGAATTTACTTCACGTACCTCATTCAATTACGACGCGAACAATCAGACAGGAAATCGGTTTGGTTCTTCATGGGAAGCCATTCTCGACGCTGGTTTCCGACATCCTTTGCTCCAGGGATCTGGAAGCCTCTTCAACCGAATTGCCGGGCCAAGCGGAATACCAGGTCAGTACAACGGTATTTTGATTGCTCGCACAAATACGGAAATCTCGCTGGCCGACTTTGAAGATTCTGTCAGAGAATTCGTCAGCAATGTGGAAAACGCCTACTGGGATCTCTACTTTGCCTATCGCGAGCTGGAGGCTCAAACGTCTGCCCGGGATGCGGCACTTGACGTTGCGAAAAAGACCAGAGTTCTTGAACAGGAAGAAAAAATTGGGAAGCTGGAACTTGCCAGCGCCGAGGAACAGTTACTGCGATTCGAAATCGCCTTGATCGAATCCCTGGAAGGTCGACTGCTTGACGGAACACAGGCAAACAGTGGCTCTTCGGGAGGTAGTTTCAATCGGAGTATTGGTGTTCGAACTGCCGAGAGACGCCTTCGATATTTGCTTGGAATGGCGATTACCGATGGCACACTCCTCAAACCCGTTGATCAACCAATCAAAGTCGCGCTGGCTTTTGACTGGCATCAGTCTGTTGGTACAGCCATTTCAAAACGCCCGGAGATTCGGCGTCAGAAATGGACAATCAAGCAGCGTGAACTTGAATTGACGGCGGCAAGAAATTTTCTCCTTCCACGAGTCGACATTGTTGGAAACTATCGTGCTAGAGGCTTGGGGAAGCAACTCGTAGGAACCGGTGCTACTCTAGCCGACGACATCGCCTCCGGGGCGGATAGTGCAAACGCAGAATCTAATGCCGTTTCGGATTTGTTCTCAGGTGATTTCCAGGAGGTTCAGTTCGGAGCGGAATTTGCGCTGCCTGTCGGCTTCCGCCAGGCAAACGCCGGGGTTCGTAACGCAGAGCTTTCAGTTCAACGGGAGCGAATCGTTCTCAAAGAGCAGGAACGCAAGATCATGCTCGATTTGAGCAATTCGATCGCCGAATGTCGACGAGCTTTCAACACCATGGCGGCAGCGGAGCGACGGTTCAATGCGGCGACTGAGTATCGAGGCCAGGCGGAAGAACGCCTCAAAACTGGCCGTGTTCAATACGATGTCCTGTTGGAAGCACAACGGCGAATTTTGGAAGCACAACTCCAGTTTATCAATTCCGAAGTCGAATATGCGATCGCCATCAAGAATGTACATTTTGAGAAGGCCACTTTTCTCAACTATCACGGCATTTGGTTGTCTGAAAGTCAGTCCGATGGCAAAGCAAACTCGGACTACCGAAGAAGAATTTCACGTCTGAGCAAGCCGATGAACTACGTCATGCAGGATCCGCCAATCGGAGTGACCAAAGGGGCAGGATTGCAATCCGGCGGTTGCTCACAATGTGGGACTGATTCTGGACAATGCAGCTGCGGCACAACAGCAGCTCATGCTTCATCCGGGTGTTCAACTTGTGGCCATGCGATCTGTAGCTGCCATCAGGCAGCGGCGACAACGCTCAGTGCTCCACCAGTCCCAATCACGATAAACGAAGCAATGGAAGACGAGCAACCGGAAGAAAAGGATGACTTGCCAGCCAGAGGCTTGGGGAAAAAACACGTCTACCAGCCTCAATTTCTTCCTCGGTCAACGCCTCAGTAGTCGTCGTCGTTTACTGGCCGCCGTCGATTCGAACCAGGCA
>CAYUNP010000058.1:24977-26419 GCA_964446085.1 uncultured Pirellulaceae bacterium | reverse complement strand
CGAGGGTCGTAGCTGCGATCAACGACGGATCCATCGGGATAGGTCATGGAAGAAACGCGTGAGGCGGCATCGTAGGTGTACGATGTGGTGTAGTTCACAGGCTGGAAGCCTATGCCACCTAAAGTCTCGCTGACTTTGCGTCCGGCATTGTCGTAAGTAAACGTGATGGTATTGGAGTAACGGCCAGACGTTGCGGTAAGCATACGACCAGCGGAGTCAAACGTGAAAGTGTCGGTGTCGACAACGGGTCCCAATGAACCGCTTCCGCCTGAAGGCGGTACTACGAACTTCCGATAGGCGCGGGATGTCATGCGTCCAGCGGCGTCGTAGTTGTTAGTGACGGTGTTGCCTTTTTGGTCGGTACGGATGGACAGCCGATCACGTGAATCGTATTCCATGGAAACAATGCCGTAGTCCAAATCGCCAGGCACGGTGCCGGCGACGTGGTCGGGGTACTGTGTTGAAGAAGATCGACCAAAGGAATCGAATCCGTAAAGCGTTTCGCCACCTTCAGCGTCGATGATTTTTGACCGACGACCAGCGCGATCGTATTCGTACAATGTCTCGTTGCTCAATCGATCGGTCATCGAAGTCTGACGACCAAGATTGTCGTAGGCGTAGAAGGTCGAGTTACCTTTGGCATCCACCTGTTCAACCATGTTGCCGATCAGATCGTAGGATGAGTCCGTGATTTCCAGTATCTGGTCAATGACTCGCGTTTGGCGCCCTTGCAGGTCGTACTGATACGAAACAAAGTTGCCAAGCGGATCCTGAATCTGGATGACCCGGTTCATTGAGTCGTAGCTGGTTAGCGAAGTGTGACCGGCAGGATCGGTGATGCTTGTTTGGCGTCCCGCATCGTCGTACGCGAAGGTTGTGGAATCGCCGACGCCATTGGTCTGCGTTAACATGCGGCCGGCCGTATCGTATTGCGATTGGCTGATGGTTTGGCTCAAAGGATTGATGGATTTTAACATGCGACCGATTTCGTCGTACTCGGACGACGAAGTGTTGCCCAACGCGTCAGTGCTGGAGATCGTTTGACTGACTTCGTTGTAAGCCATGGATGAACTATGGCCAAGAGCGTTTGTCTGCGACGTTCGACGGCCAAGTGCATCATAAACGTAGGTCATGAAGTCGCTTGCACCGGCAGGCGTTTGCCGGGTTAGATTCCCAGCGGCATCGTATTCCATATCAACAACGATCGTTTCGCCAGTGAGCGTTCCATTGTCCTGATCGACGCCTTCGCGAATGTTGCGATAAGCGCGGTCGCGATCGTCAAAGAGCGTTTGCGAGCGGGAAACGAGGATCTCACCCGTGCCGTCGTCCGAAAGGGATTCGGAAACGGTGGGACGATCGAGGTTGTCGAGCGTTTGACGTGAGACATGGTTGAAGGCGGGACCTTCGGTGATTGATGCGATCTGGCGATTGCGCCAGTCGTA
>CAYUNP010000058.1:23084-24877 GCA_964446085.1 uncultured Pirellulaceae bacterium | reverse complement strand
GTGTCGTCGGTTCCAATCCATGAACTGATGGTTTCACCGAAGGCACTGAAAACGGTACGGCGAATTGTGCCGTCGGGTGTTTGGGTGCGGTTCTGGCGCCCCATTTCATCGTAGGCATAAAGCGTTTCATGAAAGTTCGCGCCTGGCAGGCCTTCACCTGATGCAGGGATGCTGTGATAAACGCGAGTCGAAACGGTACGTCCGAAAAGGTCGAGCGTGCTGCGCGTCCAGGCGGTCCACGATGTTTGAGGAAACGAATCACTGGCAGAAAGTTCACCGTTTGATTCGACAGCGCTGCCGCGGGTTGCGGTGATCTGATCCACTGTTGTGCCGTCAGCTGACGGCCGGCGAATGGATACCGGATTGACCAAAGTAAAATTGCCACTGGCGACGGTTTGAAACCCCGCAGCAGCTCGCGTTTCATAGGAACCGACTCTTACATCCCAGCTGGCCGTGCGAACGCTGACGCCGTTAACATCGTGAGCTGGACCGAGTGTTCGAGTTCGACGACCGCGAACATTGACTTCGAAGTCACTGACCAGATTCAGACCGCCTACGTCCTGCGTTTGTCCAACGAGTGAACTGGTTGCTGAATCGTATTCGTATTCCGTCACGGTGCCGCGTGAATCGGTGCTGCGAATCATCTGTCCGCGAAGATCATATTCAACGACCGTCGTATCGAGCTGTGGTGCTGCAATGCCGTTTTGACTGGATGGGATATTGGGCAGATGTGTCGTGACGGTTTTTGGCGTCAATGTGCCAGGATGCCAGGTGTAGCTGTACGTGGTTTCAATTCCACTACCAGAGTCCTCTGCAAAGCGAGTCTCTTTGGCGACCGGAAAGACGGTCTTTCCGTTTTCGATCTGCGAAGTATATTCGCGTTGGAACAGCGTGATGGGCGTTCCGCTAGCGCCTTGCTTGACGGATCGACTTTCCAGACGTCCTTTGGCGGCACCACTCCCGTTAGTGGCGGTGTACCAGGAAGTCAGATCAATACGACCGGAGTTGGCTTTGATTTGCACGGCCAGATCCAGTTGTGCTTCATCGAACGGTGCCGTCGAGAGATCAATGCTTGACGGGGAATAGACTTCGATTTGGCGACCGTCAGCGTTGAATCGAAAATAGTGCACCCAGCGATCCGAGCCGACTTTTTCTTCCCGCAACATATCGCTGCCCAGATGGTTGGAGTAAACCGTTTTCTCGCTGCCATCATTGGACATGTATATGGACTTCAGTTTCCAGTTGTTGGCTGGATCGGTTGGCGTGGACGCGTTTTCCGTATAGGAAATGGTGCTCCACTGGGTTCCGCCATGAGTCTCGACCCGGGAGACGCGAACGTCGCTATCGTACTGGAAATAGCTGGTGGAAGCGGCTTTGTACTGAGCGTCGGTTGCCGTGTCCGGATTGGCCAGCGATTGATAACCCGCGTCGTCGATGACGTACTTGAGGAATCCAGTTTCGCTGCCGTTGGTGTAGTAGATAAACATCTGAGTTGATTCAGTTGTCCAACCACCGCTGCCATCAGGAATCTGCTGATGGATTTTGTGCAAGTTGCGAGCGGCGTATCGACCAGAACTGCTTTCTGCAGGGATGACCAATTCGACGCGGCGCTGCACGTTGTAGTCCGAGTCCGATGGATTGGGATTGGTGCCGACATAGCTACGCTGCGTGATCGATTCGAGGACACCAAGTGGGTTCGCATTGGAGACTGAAAATCCACCTCCTATAGGAACGAACGGCTGGAGTGGCTCAATTGGCTTGAGTGGCTCGATTGGCTTGAGTGGCTCGATTGG
>CAYUNP010000058.1:0-22984 GCA_964446085.1 uncultured Pirellulaceae bacterium | reverse complement strand
TTCCTGGTCCGCCAAGGCCGGGTCCTCCGTTTCCGGGTCCTCCGTTTCCGGGGTCGCCAGGTCCACCAGGACCGACGCCGCCGCCACTGGAGGCCGCGTACTGGAGAACCAGTGAGTGCTTTGATCCTGATTGCGAGGCGACGACTTCAGATAGCCGACCATCGGTGTAGAGAAAGTCCGTCACGATGTCGCCAGGAGACACTGTTTGCAGAATCGCTCCGGACGTTTTGTCGAAGATAACTTGCTGACCATCGAGCGTCAGTTCGTAAGTGTTGGCCAGTTCCACCAGTTCGGCATGACTACTGACTGAGTCGAAGCTACCATCGGGTCGTGCTTCAAAAACGTATTTTTCACCACTACGCCCAAGCGACATCATGGCGTGCATTTCGCCGTTTCCGGCATTGAAAATTCTTGCATCAAGATTCAGAGCCCAGTTGATCCCCATACCGTGGTCAACCATTGAGATGTCACCACCGATTCGCAGTCGATTGGAGTAGCTCATCGCTGCCGGAAATCCCAGCGCGGTCGAATCACCCAGCAGCACCGACATGACGTCTACCGCTCCCGTGGACAGATCAACCGGTTTGTAGGACTCACCCGAAGTCATGTATTGCGGAGCTGGTGGTGCACCGCCGACCGCATCTCCGACTGACATTGTAGGTGCAGCGATGTCGGTGCCTCCACAGCCACCACCACTTGGCCCCGTGTCATCAACTGGCAGGCAGCCATAGGGTCGCACCTCCCCTGTTACGAGATTTTCGAGTTCGAGGCAAACCTGGTGAATGAACACCAAGTCGTTTTGAGCTCTGACGTTTTCGTCTTTTGACATTTTGGTTCCTCATTGAAGAGATTGAAAAAATCTCGCGTACATGAGTCAGTAGGCGAGCGTGCCGCAGAACAGAATGCTGCGAAGCGATCGCAGCGCGGCGGCAGTGTTTCTTTGCCAATCCACGACGGCGTGATGACAAAGAAAACGATCAGTTTGTTGGCGCAAAGAAAAAGCACGCTCCGAATCGAAGCGTGCTTTGAAAACCATGAAGTTAAATCTGAGTCTAGCGATCTGCCTGTTCGACATCGCCCATCAAAACGTACTCGCAGCGAATGGGGCCGCGAGCGTTGACAGTTTTCGTCTGTCTCAGTTGCAACAACATGTGGTCAACTTCGTCGACCAGTGACGGGCTCGATTCCGGCATGCCACTCTCTGCAAACTCTTGCGGTAGATCCGACAGTATCCGGTTGCGTGTCGCCCGATTGAGCTTGCCCAGAATCCAGGCGATCAATTCCACAACTTGCGGATTGACGCTGGACGTTTTCTGATGCTGAAGCCCAATCGACACGAGAGACTCAATCGTTTCCGAGAAAGGCTGTTCATCGATCGTGCCTTCAATCTGCATCGAGACCGTATGGCTGGTGCCATCGTCGAGCAGTTTCGAGTCGAGTTCTTTCTTGCCAATCTTCTCCATCGCCGCCCAAAGGAGGTGGCGAAGAGCAGAGGTCTGGCAACGTGATTGTCTTTTGGCGAGTTTGACCATGGGAGTTTCCTGTGTTTAAGTACGGTTTTCGGTGTGTGGTTTTCGGTATAGGTGGCATAGGCTTCCAGCCTGTGAATGGAATGTAAAACACAGGCTGGAAGCCTATGCCACCTTTGGCGTGCTAGTCCTCGAAGTAGTGAGCTTTCATCAACTCAATCGAGCGATCCAGCCATCTGTAAATCGTGCGTCGGCTTCGCTTACTGCGGCATGCAATCTCGTCGATCGAAACACCGGCACAGACCTGTCGCACGAGTCCACGATAGGGCTCTTGCAGACTGTTGGCGGCCTGTCGCAGATCAATGGCTTTTTCAATTTGGGAATGTTCTTCGTAGTAAGGATGAAACCAGCCGTCTTCATGAAGCGACAAATGCTGATGGCGGAATTGGCGAAGACCTTTGAGACAGCTGCGATGGATGATCAATCCAACAAACGCAGCAAAGTTGCCTCGTGACGGATCGAACCCCAACGAAGTTCTCCGTTGGAGACATCGCGAAAATTCGACCAGCGCTTCCTGCTTGACGTCGTCAACGCAATCTCTCTTCAGGCCGGATCGCCTGACGGCTTTCCTGGCTGCAATCAATAGCGTCTGGCGAAACCAGCGATTGCGATAAAACAGCTCCCAAACTTCCTGCCAATCGACAGCAGTTTGAACAGCGATTAAATGACGTAGTTCCAGATCTTCCAGTGATCGGGAACGCAAGGAATTTTCACTTACGGATTTCATGGATTTCATTTTGGGTCTCATTGAGGAGTGAAGGCATGCACGCTCTGTTTGCGACAACTACCTGGTTCCCACGAAGTCAGTTGGCTGTGACATGACGTTCCAAAATCAATTTTGGACAAGGTCATTGAACACGGTTTTTCAGGGCTCTCAGGAAAGTGATATTTTGTTCACTGGATGTGACACATTTGGTCCGCGCCCGAGGAATTTCTGGCGCAATTTCACACTTGTTTTCTGGTTCTTTTCCGGGCGTCATTTCTGACGCACGAGAACTGCGAATCTGCCCACTCAATGGTGAATTCCTGACACGGCTTGCTCCTTCGATGGAATGAACTGATGCGCTGCGGCCGGACACCGGAATCGTGGCATGAGAATGCAATTCACCTATTGGAGTTTGAGAAAATGAGAGATCGACCCTTGATCCAACGAAGGCTCTGCCGTCGTTCAATTCGGCGGCAGATGTCATCCGCAACCGAGAATCAACGTGATTCCATTCGCGTTGCGTTGGCCGATCAGGCCATCTTTGAGACCGTTTACGAGGAGGCAATGAACCACGCCTCACTGCATGCCCAGCGAACGGACGACTTTCATGTTTCGATTGCCGAAGACGGCTCACCGATCGTGGACAACCTGTTGAAACTTCTTGAGTGGTTCGTGGAAAACGGGCCGGAACTTGTTCGCATGATCGAGCTGATCATTGGACTTTTCGGAAACGCCGCAACGGCGGCTGCTGTTTGTGAAATTGAACGCGCTTAAGTCAAAGGAATCCATGATGAGAACGAATATTACGTTGGCGATCATGAGCCTGTTGGTTATTTGTTCACAGGCGATCGCACAAATAGAAGCACTGCAAATCGAGGGGCCTCACGAAGCAAAACCTGGCACCCTGGTGCGACTGTCTGCCAACACCGTCGCGGAGGAAACTCCTTTCTGGATTGTGCTCGAACCGATCGAACTGGACTACGAACAGGTGCAGGACGGAAAACGTCTGTTGTTTTCAACGGGAACCAAGCCTGGCCAACGGATCACTGTTGTTTTACTGGCTCAGCAGGTTCGAAACGGAAGAATTGTGACCCGTCAGATTCGGCGATCGATCAACATCGTTCGGGATGAATCAGAACCAGCACCCGTTGACGATTCCCCTGCCCTTCCGCCTCAAGACGTGCCAACCCTGGATAAGTCTCCGTTGTATTCATCGGTGCTCAAAGCATGGCCGTTGATTCGGACCGATGCCGCCAGGGAATTGTCTGCAAAGGTCGCGGTCAACATTGACGCAATGGCGGCGAAGTGTGAGTCCGGAGACTTCCGCGACACCAACGAAGTCTGGCGTGAACTCTCGACGCGAAACCGGGAAACACTGGGGATTGAAACATCCGCATGGAGTCCAGTCGCGACCGTCATCCAAAGAGATTTTCAAAGCTTGAAACTGCCGACAACGTCAGCTCACTCGTTTCATTTGAGAGCGGCTGCAGCGGCGATCCGGGCGGCGTCGAGTCAAAACACAGAAACAAGGAGACTCAAATGAACGAATATCAACTGCCGCCTGTAAGGTTGGACAGCCCTCCGATGGACGCCGCTTCACTGTCGCAACAAACCGACTGGGGCCTGCGAGAACACCGCATGCCTGACCTTTGGAAACGAAGTGCTGGTGAAGGCATTTTGGTGATCGTCCTGGATACTGGCGTGCCTCGGCATGTCGACTTGCCTGAGCCGTTGTTCACAGCGAACTTCACGTCGGACTCAAGTGCGATTGATCGCAATGGACACCAGACACACTGCTCAGGAATCGTCGCTGCGAAGAATGACGAAAACGGAGTCGTTGGCTGGGCTCCCGAGGCGACACTCGCACACATCAAAGTGCTCAGCGACCGTGGGTCCGGTCGTTCGGACTGGATCGAAGCCGGTGTCCGCCACGGCATCAAACTTTGGAATCAAAGAAAGAGCGACTTCGTTGGATGCGTGATGAGTATGTCTCTCGGTGGACGTTTCGATCCTCGTCAGGAACAAGCGATCATTGCCGCAGGAGAAGCCGGAATCCTTGTTGTCGCTGCTGCTGGAAACAGTGGCTTTCGAGGTGGGCGCTCTACCGTCGATCACCCGGGAGCATCGCAGCACACGCTTGGGATCGCGGCCTATCGCAGCGACGGAAAGATCGCCCAGTTTTCCAGCGGAGGACCAGAAGTCGATATCGCAATGCCCGGCGCAGAGATTCTCTCAACGGTTCCTGGCGATCGTTACCAGGTGATGTCCGGCACTTCGATGGCAACGCCTGCGGCCGCTGGACTGCTCGCTTGCGTCCTGGCAAGTCGTCCTTTTGACAGTGACATTCGGACGATGGATGGAATGCGAAACTTTCTGACTCAATCCGTCATCGATCGCGGTGCAGTTGGAAAAGACAACCGGTTCGGGTTTGGAGTTCCCGATGCGGAGCAGCTGATCCGGGACCCTGAATACTGGTTCTTTTAAAGCAAAAGCAACCGGTCATTCAGCACATTCAGAAAGAGGTAAAACAATGTTGATGGGTCAAATTGAAATAATGAGCAAGCTGGTTGAAAATGGAATCATCGCGGCTGCGTTTTTATACATCCTTCACTGGCTGTTGAACAAACAGTGCAGAGAAGCAGCCGAACATTCGAAGCAAGCTCAGTTGACCAACCTGGAAGTTGCATCTTCAATCAGGGGACTGGTCAATGCCGTGACGGCGATGCAGCAGCAGTTGCTAACGCACGACTTGACGATGAGTGGACTGAACCCTGATGAAGGCGCGACATTCGAAGACCGTGATTCGCTGGCGTTGAAGAAATACAACGATGTGATGCTGGCTCTGGAAGAGCAACGCGAAGTCTTGCGAAACCTGAATCAGGAAGCCGACGTTCGAATGTCAATGATTCGAAACACCTAGTTCGTCAAAGCTGCATTGACGGGTGCCATACGTGAGGTTCCGTAACTGGACACGGCAAAATATGAGTTGGGTTCCCGGAATTTGTACAGCAACACTTTAAAAAAGTCGCTGGCATCCCGCGCGGCGGAGGACCAAAACGCGACGCGGAATGCCGTCGACCTGTTTACCTTCGCCACTGTGAAGACGGTTGTTTCTGGCGGCCATCGAAATACTCATTCGCTACGCGCTGTGGACCAAGCGGTTGACGTCGAGGCTGCAACGGCTGAATGAAAGATGCCCGCGCCACATTTGAGTTCACTGGCTGGACATACTCTGCGTCGCGTTGTCTTTGAAGCTGCGCAATTTGCTGATCGAGCTCTTCAATTCGCAACCGGCTCGCAGCCTCTTCGCGAGAAGGAGTCTTCAACTGGATACGCTGACGATTCGCACGAGCGGTTTTTGCATCCTGCTCAAGCCGATCGAATCCCAGATGGGCCAGCGTATGAGAAAGTTGCTGATTGCCGTGATACATTGCAACGGCTTGCTGATAGTTCTTTTCAAGCATCTGACTGAGTGGTCCGGCGACACGATTGATCTGATCGGCGGCGTTACTCATCGAACGCATCTGACCCATTTGACCATGCATCCGCGCCATCTCCAGGGCGTGATCGGCTTTCAGTTTTGTGATCTTTGCCTCGGCTTTGAGTGCCACATTTCTGGCGACCATTTTCAATGCCGTTTCAATCATGCGTTTCCTGGCATCGAGACTGATCTCACTGTCCAGGTTTCCAGCAATCATCTCCGTCAACTCACGGCAGCAATCATCGATTGATTCGACAGATTTTGGTGTCACTGGAATGTTCTCTTCGAACGAAATTTCATCTTCCGAAGATGTTTCGCTGATCGGTTGCAACTCCGGATGAGCTGCAAAGGGTGGCACAGCGTCGCTGGCCATTGACGAAACAGAAAACGGAACTGGTTCGTTTTTCGCGACCGGATCGGCCGACAAGGTGGAAGAAACGCCACTCAATAGAGCAACGCGGTCAACCGGTCGAGGATTGGTAAGGGCATTTTCGTCGCTTTGCTGAGCCACTAAAGAAGAACTCAAAATCGTGGCGGCGGCGACCAGAACAACTACGGAACGGGTGATTCGAAACATCACGGTCATGTCAAACTCCATTTTGCACTTCAACTCTGCTTGGCCATCATGGCTATCGCCATTTGAATCAACGCTTTAAAAATCACCAATACGAATTTGCCCGGACTTTACGCCGCTGTCGATAAATTTCCAAAGTGCTATCATTCGGGTATTCACGATCCAACCTCCAGTTTTCAGACGGCATTTACATGGTTGTCCCGGCCACATCCATTCTTGAACTTTTTCGTTGTCCCGTGACGCATTCCAGCATGAACCTGCTGGATGATGGACAGCTTGAAACCATCAATGAGCGTATCAGAAGCGGGAAAGCAAAGGATCGTAAAGGACGCGAGATCAAAGTCGAACTGGAAACTGGACTTGTTAACGCAGATGGAAGCCTCGTCTACTCGATCCGCGGCGGGATCATGCAATTGATCGCCGACGAAGCGATCGTTTTGGATCAACCTTGAAATGCAGGAGCCTGAACATGGCCGAAACTATCTTCAAAAAAATCATCGACAGGGAAATCCCAGCCAACATCGTTTACGAAGACGATCTTTGCATTGCGTTTCATGACGTTCAGCCGCAGGCCCCTGTCCATGTGTTACTGATCCCCAAAAAGGAAATCGAAAACGTGGCGGCACTATCCGAACCTGATCGCGATGTCGCAGGTCACTTACTGTTAAAAGTTCACGAAGTCGCAAAGCTGCTTGATCTGGAAAATGGATATCGCATCGTCGCCAACTGCGGAAAGGATGGCGGTCAGTCCGTAGATCACTTGCACATTCACATCCTCGGCGGCCGAGCGATGTCCTGGCCGCCCGGCTAGGCGATGTCTGTGCGAGCCCTGTTTGGGAAGTTGAGGCTCTTGCCGACACCGTTTTTCGCACCAATATTTCGGCAGGGCCCTCAACCTCCCGACAAACCTTCACACATCAAAACCTTTCAGTTCACCAAACGCATGACCGAAGCTTCCTTCGACGAGATCAAGGCAACCGCATTAGCCGCGCTGGCCAATGACGAAAAAGACATCGCATTCCAAACGCTGCGTTCCGCACTTGAGTACGGAACCGCGACGATGACCGGCGATACGGAAACTTTTGCCGATGCCATGACGGTGTTCACCCGGATTGCACAACAGTTTGGCAACAATGAGTTTGCAACCAAAGTAGAAAACGTTGCCAAAGAGCCCGAAGATGTTCAATGCCTTTACGATCTGGGATACGCACTCTATGAGGAATCTCTGTTTGGCGTCGGAGCGGGTGTGCTGGCGCGAGCCGACCGTCTGGCTCCTGGTCAACCTGGAATTGTTTCCGAACTGGTGTGCGCACTTGAAAGTGCCGGGTTCAACCAGGAAGCCGTCGGAATCCTGAAAGGCTATTCGAACCTGACCGTCGAACATTATCTCTTCGCCTACCTTCTCGCCTTCAACAGTTTGATGGCTGGCGACCTGGCTTCGGCGCGAACAGCAGCTGAATCACTTGAAGGTTTGGAAACTGAAGATGCTCATCCGTTCATGTCGGCGCGAATTGCGGCATTGCTGAATCGGGCAAAAAAAATCGAAACCGTGTGCTCTCTGGACGGGCGAGATCTGCGAGGTTGGCACTACGTCACCAGCGGCAGTATCCTGACGACGCTCAGCCCGCATGGTTACCCGGAACCGATGAGCGGACGATATGCGTACCTCCAGGACACGATGGAGAACTGCAAGAACGGTTTGCTGCAGCTGCAGGAGATCATTTCGCACAAAGGTCTCAAACCCGAGTGCATCTACGCGCTACCCGGGCGGGATTCGGGAATTCTCGCAATCGCCGCAAGCAAGCTTCTGGATCTGCCCGTTCAACCATGGCCAGAACAGGGAAGCGATCGTCCTGGGGTCATCGTTGCGTATGACCTGGGAGAAGTGGAACTCAATCCCGAAACGATCGCTCAACATCGCAGCGGCCAGTTACTCTATTCGCATGCGGTACAATGGACCCGTGCTTTGCCGATCGCTCCGGACGTGACGACGCTTTTACATCAAATGCTGATCGCACCCTGGGGCTCGAGAACCGGATTCGATGCCGAAACTCAGCAGATCACAACCAGCGATGCCGATACGCGTGACGCAACGACAATCGCTGCGGATCTCGTTTCGACACCAATCGAAGAACCGGAATTCACTTCCGCCGATGAGGCACCGCCCGTCCTGTCGGAAGCTTTTCTTGATGCGATCGGGGAATTTCCGCAGAGCTCATCTGCGCGGGAACAGATCTGGACCTGTTCTCCGGTCAAGAGCAGTAAATTCAACTGAGCCGCGAAAACGTCCTGCGAGACATGATCACGAATTGAGAATCGATCAATTCACCGGTTTTGGCGCGAATTCCGACCCAGCTCCCTGTCTGAATCTTTCTGTCTTTTTTGGAGTCCCACCTTCATCGAAGTGGACAATGCTGCCGAACAAGTGCAGCGATAAATCGGAAAGATTCGCTTTTGCCAATTGTAATTGCAATTATAATTCTGTGTTCCTTTACACATTGCAGCGTTCGCTCTGTTAAACCCCCCACCACTCTGAAAAACACCATGAATTCCCTTCCCAAGCTGTATTCACAAAGCAAAAACGCCCAAACAGCTGATTTCGATCTTCAAATCGAAGCCCTTGAACCGCGGATGATGTTGTCCACCGTTCAGATCTTTGCTTCGGGTTCTCAAGGGGGTGAGCAACTACAGCTGCAAATTAACGGCGCTGTTGCTGAAACGTTCGTGATTGGCGTGGGAACCGATACGCTCAATGACCAAACGTTCTTCTTCGAAACCAGTGAGACCATCACCGCCGACGATGTGCGGATCGAATTCCTGAATGATTCGTTTAACGCAGCCACAGGTGCGGACAGCAATCTGATTGTTGACGCAATCGAAATCGACGGCGTTCGATTTGAAACTGAGTCTTCCAATGTGTTCTCAACAGGAACTTTTTTGAATGCAGATGGTATTCAGCCCGGCTTCCGGCAAAGTGAGACCCTGCATAGCAATGGATTCTTTCAGTACTCCACTGGCAGCGGCAGCGAAATTGAAGTCAGAGCCCGTGGCTCTGAAGGGGGAGAACAATTCAACCTGATTCTCAACGGGCAAGTTGTGGAGACGTTTACCACAACCACAAGTCTTGAGATTTTCACGTTTGACGCAGATTACAATGTTGAGCTTGGCGATGTTGAAATCGAGTTCTTTGGCGATCAATTCAATCCAGCCCAAAACATTGACACCGATCTCCTTGTTGGTTTTGTTCGAATCGATGGTGTTCGGCACGAAACGGAAGCCAGCAGTACCTTTTCAACAGGGACCTTCCTGGACGCGGATGGGATTACACCCGGCTTCCGTGAATCTCAAACTTTGCACACCAATGGTGTTTTCTCTTTCTTGAGCCCTGTAGGAACGGGTAGCGACAGAATTCAGATTACCGCTCGCGGTGATGAAGGCTTTGAAGAGTTCCGGGTGCTATCCAACGGAGTTGTACTTGGTGAATTCACCGCCACAACAGATCTGCTGACTTATGAGATCCTGACTGACGACTACACAGCCGGATCCGACTTGCGAATTGAGTTCTTCAATGATCAATTCGACCCGGCCAATGGGATCGACTCCAACTTGATCGTCGACAATGTCACCATCAATGGCGACACGCGACAGGTTGAAGACTCTTCAACGTTCGGGTTCGGAACGTTTATTGATGGTGGCTTCTCTGAAGGCTTCAATCAAAGCGAGACGCTGCATACGAACGGGTTTTTCGAGGTAGATTTTGGCGGCGATGGTGGACCGATCGGCCCAGCCACTCCGATCAGCTTTGAGGACGCGGGCGCGTTTCGCGGAATCGTTGGCGGTAACAACATTATCACCAACCCAACATCGCTACAGTTTGGTCCTGATGGACGTTTGTACGTAGCTGAGCAAAACGGCCAAATTAACGCGTTCACCATCGGATTCCAGAATGGTGAATACGTCGCAACGGATGTCGAAGTCATCAACCTGGTCCGAGACATTCAAAACCACAACGATGACGGATCACTCAACAACAATAACAATCGCCAGGTGACGGGCATTGTTGTCACTGGAACCGCTGCCCAACCGGTGCTTTATGTTTCCTCCAGCGACCCGCGTATCTCCTTCAACGGCGAAGTCAATCTCGACACCAATTCAGGCACAATCACCCGACTCACGAGGTCAGGCAACTCGTTTGAAGCCGTTGACATCATTCGTGGTCTGCCGCGTTCAGAAGAGAATCACTCGAACAACGGCTTGGTGATCAGCCCCGACGGTAACTTCCTGTATGTCACTGTCGGTGGAAACACGAACAACGGTGCTCCATCGCAGTTCTTTTCCTTCACAGGTGAGTACACCCTCTCGGGAACAGTTTTGGAAATCGATCTCAACGACCTCAACAGTCGTCCGATTTTGACCGACAACGGGCCTGGGCAAAACGGAAGACAGTACATCTACGACTTGCCAACACTTGATGATCCGAATATCGAGAACGTCACCGATGGAGTCGGCGAAGACGCCAACGGCAACGATGAAGCCGGACCTTTCGGTGGAAACGATGGTTTGAACCAGGCCATCCTCCCAGCCGATGCACCGCTTCGCATTTTTGCTGATGGACTGCGCAATGCTTACGACCTCGTGATCACCCAGGACGGACTGCTGTACACCGTTGACAATGGCTCAAACGGTAGCCTGGGCGGAGATCCTGTTTTCGTTAATGGAGAGATCACCAACAATCCAAACAACGGCGGAACGGGTGATCCTGAACCTCTGTTCCTGATCGAGGACGGTGGCTACTACGGTCACCCCAATCCAGTCAGATCGAATCAGGATTTGTCACTCACCGTTTTCAATGACAACGGCAACCCGGACAATTCGCTGGCTGTAAATTCTGTTGCGTCCCTGGCAGATCTGGTTCCGGACTCGGTTGATATTCAGGATGGCTTTTTGATTGATCCAAGCAGGTTCACTGGTGATCCCGATCGTTTGGCTCAAAGTGGAATTCGAGTCGAGCGAGACAGTGCCCAAAGCAACGCTCTGCTGAACCTGGGCTCTTCCAGCAACGGACTTGTTGAGTACACAGGCAACGCATTTGGAGGTCAGCTCAACGGCGATCTACTGGTAGCCCAGTTCAACGGAAACATCACCCGTTTGAATTTGTCTGACGACGGACAATCGGCAACTTCGGAAAGCATCCCCGGTTTGACCGGATTGGCGACTCCACTGGATGTTACCGTTGGCCCCGACGGCACGATCTTCGTGGCCGAAATTGGCGGTGACTTCATCCGTGTCTTTGCTCCAACAACCGTAATCGAGGGAATCAGTAGCGATGTCGATGGTGATGGTCTTGCCAACACGATTGATCCGTTTACTCGCGACGCCAGTAATGGTGGCGATGCACTTTTGACTCCTGGTGACACCTTTGTTTTTGATTTTGATGCCAACCAGGACAACAATCTCGTTGGTGCCAATGGGTACGGTGGAGGCTTGACGGGAATTTTGGTCGACGGTGAGACTGACTTTGAGCAGTTCTTCCAACAGCCTTCAGATGACCCCAATCAGGACATCAATCTGGACAACGTGAAATTCACGACCGCGGCTGGCGGTGGAACGACGGTTATCGAAAATGTTTCCAACGGCGATCCGAACGCTGGCAACAACAACGGTGAATTCCTGTTCCACACGGGTGTGACCGTCGCTCCAAATGTGGACACGGTCAACATACAGTGGACCGTCTTCAATCCTGGTACCGATTTGTTTGACAACTTCCAACAGATTGGTGGATACATCGGGACGGGTGACCAGAGTAACTATCTGAAATTTGTCGCGATCCAGCACCCATCGGGCGAGTTTGAGATTCTGCTCGAAGACGATGACACTCGGGAGAGTGCCGTTTACCTTCAGGCCAACGATTTGTTCAACGCTCCCGAAGGCAGCCGTATCTTTTTGAACCTGTCGATCGACGTCAACACTGGCCTGGCAACAACGACGGCGACCTACGAAACCGCCAACGGCACGACGACCACAAATGGGGCAACGACTGACCTCGCGGGAACTGCGGTTCTGGATGCGATTCAGGGCAACCACACCGTCAATGGTCAAACGACTGGACTTGCCGTTGGTCTGTTCTCTTCCAACTTTGGAGCACCGGAGGCGGACACTTTCTCGGCCATCTTTGATGACATTGAGATCAGCGCTGTGTAATTGGAAACCGTGTTCAAACGCAATGTTTCGGCGCAAACCCCAACTCCCGACAAACCTTGTTGGCAAACAGGCCTGACAGGCGCGGGCTTCGGCTCCGCCTTGCGCTTCAAAAAACCTGTACAGGCACGAGCAAAAACAACAAGTTCGCCTCAACGTTGCCAACAGAAATTCTCAAGTTGGTAACATGGTCTCCGCGAATATGAGCTTGGGCTCGTTTTCGATCAGTCAGTGTTTTGATATTTGAGGTGATCATGGGGAAGTTAACTGGAAAACGGGTTGTTGTTACCGGCGGAGGCCAGGGACTGGGACTGGGGATCGTTCGTGGGCTGATTGCTGAGGGCTGTGACCTGGCCATTCACTATCACACCAGTCGCGAAGGGGCCGAAGAACTGGTTGCCGCTGCGACCAAAGAGAACCTGAAAGCACAGGCGTTCCAGGCAGACCTGACCGATGAACAGGCCGTCAGGACATTTGTCAAATCGACCGCAGACTTCCTCGGCGGAATTGATATCCTCATCAACAACGCCGGAGACCTGGTCGCCCGTCGGAAGATCGACGAAATCGACCTGGCGTTCTGGGAGAAAGTCATGAACATCAACCTGACTTCGATGTTGTTGGTCACGCGCGAATGCGTTCCTCATCTACGTCAGAACACTGCCAGCAGCATCGTCAACCTCGCTTCGTTGGCGGGTCGAAAGGGAGGGCATGCGGGATCACTCGGTTACTCCACAGCCAAAGGCGCTACCCTGACCTGGACCCGCTCACTGGCATCTGAATTGGCACCCGACGGTATCCGCGTTAACGCCGTCGCTCCAGGTCTAATTCTGGGAACCCGATTCCATGAAACACACACGACCAAAGAGTCGGCTGACCGAACAGTCGCCGGTATTCCTTTGGGACGAGCCGGAGACCCTGATGATGTCGCGCGGCCGGTTATCTTTCTGGCTTCCGAGTACGACGGTTTCATCACCGGCGCCACGCTTGACATCAACGGCGGCGTGTACAGCGCTTGAGTCCGGAATCAGAGTCAACTGCAAGCAAGAATTCACTCCTTGGCTGTCGTGAGCCTTCTGTCATCGCGCCGCTGGGACTGACTTCCAGAGAGGTTGAAACCCAACGCATCGCGTCGACTTACACGCAGATCGCAGTTTTCCTTTCCAGCTATGGGGAACTTTTCCAACCCCTCCGCGTCAGTGGGTGAGAGCAATCAATCCTGGCGGAGCAAAGAAGTGAATACCAGCAACCTACTTGTAGCGATTTTTTTGAGTGTGAGCTTTTTCCTGCCTCGTGGCGAAACAGGAGAGACAGAGCCAACACTGAATAGGGAGAAGGTCACTGATGATCTTCAGCAACAAATGGACCTGGCCTTTCCATTGGCAAGTCTGTCACTGAGAAGCCAGAACGGCTTGATCTTTGACAGGGAACAGAGCGGCACCTGTCTCCTGGATGCACATCTCCAGAAAGACAGCTCTTCACACCCAAAGGGGCGATGGGGGTTTTTCGTTCAGTTTGATGCCGGAACGTTTCGTTCCTTTAATTCAGTGCGATGCGGCAATGAACCGCACTTTGTAACTTCCGGAAAATGGAAATGGATCAACGAAAACCGACTCAGGGTTTTTGACGTGACCACGGTCACTTACGGATGGACCAACAATCCAGGTAACGAAAGCGAAACAAAACGAACAGATGACTTTGTTGTGTCGTGGACCGACGAAACAAAGTCAGTCCTTGAACTCACGCCTGTCGAGGAAGAAGACGAAACCGACTCGCTCGCAAAACGGATGAACCGTGAGTTCCCCATCCGGGGACTTTCCCTGACTAGCTTAAGCGGCCACGTCTTTGTGGACGACACCGTCGAAAGCTACAAGCTTGAGTTGCCTGCGCAGGGTGAATCGCACCTGCCTCACCCACGGGGCTTTGGACAGGTCGTGCAGTTCAATGACGGAACTTTCACGGCCTACACAGCAACCATGTGCGGCAACGACTCCAATATTTACACCACTGGAAAGTGGAAATGGGTCGCCGAAAATCGCATCGAGGTTTTCGTCGAAAGCATCAAACGCAACGAATACTGCGACAAGCCCAGCGAAGATCCGAAAAAAGTCATTGGGATCTTTGACGTCAGCTGGAAGGACAAAGAAAAGTCAACGCTGACCCTGATGAAGACGAAAAACCACGCCAGCTTGAATCAGGTGGAGGTCTCGATGCTATTTTTGTCGGCGGCCGCTCAACTTGGCAGCCTCAAAGCTTACTAACATCAATGGAAACGCAAATCTAAACCTGCACCTGAGTGACCCACAAGCCAACTATTCAGGGAAATCTGCTGGTCGACGAAATAAGCCCGCTATTCAACAGGAATAACGGGCTTTCTTTAAGCGACGCAGACGGGACTCGAACCCGCAACCTCCGGATCGACAGTCCGGGACTCTAACCAATTGAGCTACTGCGCCAGTTTTTGGCAGGGGCGTATTTTGCATGCCCCGGCCAGAGATTTCAAGCTCAAATTCGAGCTTATTTGAACAGGAATTCGGTGCTTTTGTCCCCGTTTCTGAAGTCAAATCCAGAAAGTTCATGTAATCCTCCCGAAAGGACCACTGCGGCGGCTCAAGGTTCGCATCTCACGTCCTTATTCGACTCGGCGAAACATCAATAAACGCATGTTTGCGACCTCATCGCCGACGATTTCTTCTGCCTGCAAGACCATCGATTTACGCCCCTGCTTGAGGTCGATCCGCCCAAGATTCATCGGCTTCCAGCGACGCACGTAGCCCTCCACTCGCTCAAACCGATCCTCAGCGGCACCAATGAGCGGCACCTCGTTGGGCTCGGAGATGGTCGCCGAAACCGATGAGCCGCCACAGCTTAACTTGATCGTCGAGCCAACATCGTCCGCTGAGCAGCTGTAGTACATTTGCACTTCAAACGTGCCTGCAGCGACGACGTCAATATCCCAGGTAATCCTGCTGTCGATTTCAGTCCAGTTTTGCATAAAGGTGCAATTGGGGTAGCGGTTACTCCGCCTGACCGCGCCCTCTGCGACCGCGTCCCGGGCTGGCAACTGAGTCCATATGGCATCGGGATGGCCAAATGAGAATGGCCGTTTGACTTTGGAATCAGATGGCTTGCCAGGATTCTCTTTTTGCCATGCACTCAAAGCAGCTTGCAGTTTGTCAGCGACGACAGGTTGTTCGCTGGACACGTCTGTTTGCTCGCCCGGATCATTCATCAGATCAAACAACGCGCCCTTGTGCTGCATTCGATGTGTCTGAGAGCGAACCGTCGCGTTGCCATTCCAATAGCTGAACAACAGGCGATCCGGAATCGAATTGTCTCCCAACAGCGAAGCTTTAAGCGATACGCCATCGAGTGGTTTGCTTGGGCTCATTTTGATAGAGGCAAAGTCGGACAGGGTTGGAAACAAGTCGATGGCAGCACTGATTCGTTTGACTTTGGTTTTCGGTTTGATCGCCTTTGGGTATCGGACAAAACAGGGTGACCGTAGACCGCCTTCAAAAGTCGATCCTTTCTTTCCCCGCATACCACCATTGAATCGTTTTCCGTTAGGACCGTTGTCGCAAAAGAAAACGACGATGGTGTTGTCGGTCAGTTCTGACTGATCCAGGTGATCCAACAGCCGGCCAACGTTGTCGTCGATATTCTCACACATCGCCAGAGCCGCTCGAGTGTGCTGCAGCTGAATGCCCTTTTGATTTGCGGGGGCCGAATCAGGAACAACTTCTTTGTCTTTAAACCGGTTCCAGTATTTGTCTGGCACCTGCATCGGAGAATGGGGTGTATTCAAAGCAAGGTAAACAAAGAAAGGCTGTTCTTTGCTTTTGTCGATGAAGTCAATCGCGTGGTTCGTCAAATCGTCGACAAGAAACCCATCTCCCTGAACAATCTTTCCGTTGTGTTCGAGCATCGGCGAAAAATAATGTCCCCAATGCCCGCTACAGAAACCGTAGAAGTCATCGAATCCCCGCGCGTTGGGATGATACGGATGCTGCATTCCATTGTGCCATTTTCCGTACGCTGCCGTCGCGTAACCGGCATCTCGAAACGCGTCAGCAATCGTTTTCTCACCGGCATTGATTCGTTCGCCACCGGCAGAAGTACTGTAGACTCCCATCCGAGTGTGATAGCGACCTGTTAGAAATTCAGCGCGAGTGGGTGAACAAACAGCGCACACATAGAAGTGCTCGATTTGAGCACCCTGCCGCGCAAGCTCATCGATTCGCGGCGTCGACAGGTTCGGATTTCCGTGCAAGCTCAAATCGCCCCACCCCTGATCATCCGTCAGGATAACGATCACGTTGGGACGTTCTTCGGCCGATAGCAATCCGCTCAATGCGGTGAGCATCAACAATGCAACGATTGAAAACAAACGATAACTCGCTGAAACCATATTGAACTCAATCATAGCCTGATCCGTCATTTGCCGAGAACCACTACGTTACGAGTCAGGGACAGACTCGCCTACAAATCAGTGTAACCCTTACCGGTCTTCTCAGAAATCAGTTTCTCGAACGCTTCTCTAGCCTTCGCCTCGCTGGCAAACTTTTTGGTTTTGCTCTGACCCTTGCTGCCGATCTTGCCCCAAGTCGTCACGATCGAATCCCCAGAACGCTCGATCTCCCAAAACTTGTTCGATTTGCCTTTGGAAAATTCGAGGCGGCGTTTTCCTGAGCCCACATCTTCCGTGACCTTCTTGGCCTTGCCCGCCTTGGTTTTCTTTTTCGGTTCGGGCTCTGTGAGTTTGAGTCTTTTGTTCTTGGGCGCTCCTAGCTGATCGAGAATCGACGGATCCATGATCTCTTCGTCCTTCGCCAGCAAGAGTACTTTGGACACGATCTCCGCAGTCTTCGGATCATTGTCCGCGAAAGGCAGAAACAGCCTCCCGCGATGCTGGGCATGAACCGGAACGATCGCCAGTGATCCGCCGGGCAAGCGATGAATACCTCCACTGCCCAAGTGCAGTGAATACTCGCCGTAGTGCCCCTTGATGACGACATGGGACGGTTTGAATTTTACATTCTTCAGCGAAAGAAGCTGACAAGTTTCTCGCACCAGAGTCGATCGCATTTCAACCGTCGACTCAGTGGCTTCCGGATCGACCTCTCCTCGATGCGCCACGCTAACAACCAAGTCAACGTCTCGCATGACTTCGCTGAAAATCGCTGGTGGAACATCCTTGAGCTTGATTGGCTTGTAGCTGTCACGATCCTGAAAATAGACGTCTTCGACGGTAAGCCCTTCGATTTCGGCGGCGGTTCCAACATCGTACTGAAACGAAACGTTGGCGATGATTGCACGATCGTGAAAAACTTTGACGACTTGGTCCTGCGTGTTCCAGCCACGACTGCCCCAGAGTGCCATCGCCTGTTTGGGTCCAATCTGCTGACCGGAAAATCGGCTGGACGTGACTTTGGTTTTCTCTTTTTTCGTCGGGACGTAGAGCTCTCGAAACACTTGCTTGAACGGTTGCACGCGTTCGGATTGAAAACACTCCCGTTGCCATTTGTCCCAGTCACCCAGTTTCAACAGGTCTGCCGAATGAGCAAATTTGAGCGTTTCCTTTTTCTTGATCGGCTCCAGTTTGCCACGGTGATCGCGCAACACCTTGCCGCCCTTGTCGGGATAGCCCGCGATGCCATCGCCAATGAGAACGATCCGACTAAGGTTGGGAGCAAGGATCGCGTGCTTCATGAGCTGCACCAACTCGGACGCTTCAATACTGTCGCCACGGCACATGGCGTCTTCCAGTGATCTCTTGATACGGCTGGACTTCTTTCTTAATTCTTTGGCCCGATCATTGAGATCACTGATCGCCGCGTGCTTCTTTCTCAATTTTGCCGGCACCGTTTTCAGTGGCTTGTCGCCGCGCCGAATCGAAAGCTGAGGTTTGGCATCTTCGTCCAACTCGAGCGTGACCGTCAGCCCTTCTTTGGTGATCGACACGGGGCCTTTGGCGAGGTCTTTGATAGATTCGGCTTCGAGCGCCCACTCCAATCGTAGCGGATCGGGATAGCCAGCAGTACGAGCGAGGTTGCTCATCCCGATCTCGAGAGCTCGAAACGCTTCCGGCTTCGTGAGTGAAGAGAGTTTTCTGGCGTATTTCTTGTACGTCAACAGAATCTCGTATCGCTCCAGAATATCCTTTTTCTGTTTGGCACCAGCCGCCAAAGGCAACAATCCGAGCAGTCGCACGTTCTCTTTGAGATTGCGTTTCTTGATCCCTTCGACCAGCGTTTTGCGGGCCGTGTTTCCAAGCAAAGCATCGGCAAGAAACTGAGCTTTTTTGGCTTGAGCAGAATTAGCGGCGAGCTTGGCACTGCTGGCCATAGCCATCCAACGCTTTTTCCCGAGGATCTCAAACGTTCGGTGGAACCAATCCACATCGACGGCTCCTTCGCTTCGTTCCGCCGGTTTCAACGGTGTGCGTTCGAGGATCAATCGCTCCCACGGAGAGAGCTTTTCTGGTTTTTCAAAAGCCTCACCGTCGTCATCGTCGTCGAAGTCTCCATCCTCATCGCTTTCGACATCAACAACGCCTTCGGCGGTCGCCGCAGCAGACGTCGCATCAGTGCTCCACGTATTCATATGAGCAAGGAACCAATAAAGCCCTTCGCTGAAACCATCCCACTTGAGCATCTCGCCAGCCATCTTGCTCCACTGCGGCGCCAGAAACGCCAACTGTAAAAGCTGTTCTTCCGAAAAGTAGCCGTCGGCAATCGCTCGCTTGGCGTGCTTGATAAAATCCGCCGTTTTCTCTTCGGGCAAAGGATAAGTCGACTTGATCAGTTCTGTCAGCGTCGCAGGTCGGGAGTCTGCCGGACTCGAATTCCAACCACTGAGAATTTTGTAATCGCCGTTGAGCGATTCGTGGATTCTGAAAAGTGTTTCAATGCCCCGATAGCTGGCAGCAAACGCGGCACTGGTGGAGACCGTTGCCTTTTCGCCGCGAGCCAGTTCGACTTCAAGAACCCGCTCGCGAACATCATCAACCAGTTTTGCCAGGCCCCTGGTTTTCTCAAGTAGCTGCTTCGTTTCTTTGTCTGGATTTGGATCCGTCAATGAAGAAAGTTCACCGAAGCCAGCATAGCGACCTCGCTTGGGGCCAATCAAAGCGTCCGCCAGATCGTCATGCGTGGCATACTTCTTTTGAAATGCAAGTGCCAACGATTCGAAATAGACTCGTTGTCGCGTCGCTCCCGGAATTGGTTCATCCCAAAACTTGTCCAGTTCGAACATTCGTCGCGTTTGCGCAGCAGTTACCTTTGTTTTCGTGCGATGAACAAACGAAGAAAGTGCATGGGGCCAAAAGTTCAAAACTCTCATTTCGCGCCAGTCTTCATCCTCAGGTTCGTCTTCGAAGACTAAAGCTTCGTGGAGCGAGTCCGAAACGTTGGCGCCCGTGTTCTCTTTGCAGTCGATCAGGAAATCCAGACAGCCCTTGGGGATCTCTGTGTAAAACAGGCTATCAAGAAGCCATTGAACAACTCTCAGGTATCGAATTTTCGGACGTTTGAACTCGCCAAGGACCGCTTTGGTAATTTTTTTCTGCGCAGAATTCCTGGCGAACTCAACGATATCCTCGTAGACCCAATCGTCCATGATGTCGATTGCGTAGTGCGCCCGCAGCAACTCAAAACCGTCCTTGTCACGCAATTTCGCGGGGCGGTCCTTACGCCATTTGGCCCACACTTCCCACAACGGAAACTCTTTTAGCTGCTTCGAGACCGGTTTTGAAAGTTTGACTTCCGGCAAACCATAGCGGAGCTCACCAAGCAGACCTTCTTCCCAAGTCGACCAATATTTGTAGCGTACCGATTCGTGACGATGCTTGTGAACCAAGTCATCAAGCGATTTGATACAGGCGATGGCCGCCGACGTGATGGCCACGACTTTCTTCTTTTTGGGCTTCACGATTTTGGATCGGCCCGCCGGATCCAACAGGCCCAAGCCATCATCCAAAGTCCATTCGGGACGATCGGATTCGGCTATTCCTGTCAACTGAACCTGCTCGGCTTTGGAGATTTTCTTGCGGCTGGTCCTGAACTGTTCTGCTGCTTTAACGCACTCATTTCGGGAACGATCCGCCTCTGCCATTTGCCTCAGTATCTCGAGACCGCCAAGACGCTTTTTGGCATCGGCAGACAGCAAACGCTGCACGCTTTGCAAGACTTTTTTGTCCGGTCGCTGAAGGATCAAATCGACGACTTTCGCCCGCAAGTCGACCGCTGTCCGGCCAAGGTATCCTTCGAAGATCAGATATTCGTCATCGCCAAGTTTTGTTTTCTCAATGGCTTCAAAGGCGGCGCTGCGGACATCCGCTGAGGCATTGCCTGTCAAATCGAGCAAAGTGCCACGCGTGAGCTTGTCCCATTTCTTTTGGCCCGCAAGACGCTGGATCACGATTCTCTTATGCCAGGAATTAAGTCCCTTCAGATAAGGCAGCATCCGCGTTGGCGGACGACTTCCGAGCGTCGTTAAAAGTTGTCGGCAAAGGTCGGACTGTTTGATTTTGCGTTCCGTCCATGGCCAGACGATGGACTTGAGTGTTTGCGGCTTTGCCGAGAGCCGTTCATGGAGTTTTTCGATTCGTTCAAAGCAATCTTCGTCGCCGTGTGTTTCGAGGTTGTGGTTAAAGAATGTTTCGAGCACCTCACCTTCGGCGGTCAGCCCTTCGAGCCCGCAAGAGGCCAGAATAGCGACTTGCAAATTGTCATCGCTGATCGCCGTCGCTTTGATATGGATTGCCTCATCAAAACCAAGCTGATGCAAAACCCAGGCGGCAACGTATCGGATCTCATCGTTGGCATGCTTCAACAGCTTCTTCGCTTGTCCGGCCGCAACCTTCGCGTCCTTGATCGCCGTCACCCACAAGGCACGATAAACCGTCTTGGCATCGTCACTGGCGAGCCCCTTTTTATGTTTGGCGGGTGACGTCTGGAATTCAAGAACGGCCTCGACGTTTTCGACAAGCACTTTGGTGCTCGAAGAATCCCACAACAATCGAAACCAAACATCGACGCAACGGGCGACACTGCTGAATCGGATCAGCTTTTTGTCAACGATGATTCGAAGGAGGCGTTGGAATGCTTCCGGGTGAGCAATGTTTGCGGACTCAAGGATCGATTGACGCAGTCCTTCCTGACGCTGCGCGGCGAGGAGCGTCTTTTCGACGACTTCCCAAGCTGCAGGACGGTCGGAACCTAGCAACGAGCCAGTCACGAAGCGCGACATGATTCCGATCGGATGTTCACGAGTCAGCGTCTTGTAGAGGATATCGAAAACCTCGTCGCCGGCTTTACTTTTGCCATTCATCGTCGCGATCAAGATCGGAGTACTGGAACTGGCCCGATATTCAAACGCATGTGCCGACCAAGCCGCCAGCCACGCTGGAGTAAGCACGTCGGCCTCGTAGTCACTCGCTGCTCCAGAAAAACTCTGCAACCATTCAAGCCGCGACGCAATGGTCAGCTGAGGATGTTTTGGCGCTCGAAAAGGCGTTCGCCAGTGACCAATGTCATACGGAGCCGATTTTAGATATTGCCAGGCAGCTTCGATCGCTGGTGCGAGCTTCTTACCGACGATTGCAAAGATCTTTTTCCGATCGGCTACTGAAATCGAATCGAGCTGCGGACCGATCTTGGCCGACCATTGCTCGTGAGCTTTTTTTCGTTCCTCGTAGTCATCGTAAGACCAAAACTCGGCGACCTTTCCGTCCTTGGTGTATCCAAATGCAGCAAAGGCGAGCGGTCTCAGTTTGGCCGGAAGTTTTTTTGCTCCCTTGAGAAATCGATCATCGCCTTCTTCAACATACCACTCCTCTAGCTGTGCCGTTAGCTGCTGGATCTTTGCCATGGTCGCTCGACGCTTTCAGTTTTCATAATCCGGACAACATCGTCAGTCGAACAAAAGTCAGCCGACTGTCTGCGGTCAAGAATACCGCTTCATCAAGATCTTTATACTGTTTTTCGTCGATAATTACCAAGTAGAGGCCATCTTCAAATGCGATCAGCGCTGCTGCAACCGCTTCCTCCGGGTCGACGTTTTGTGGCTGGACGTCGCTGGCGCCCATTTCGACTTTGCCCTGGTCAACGCCTTTTTCGATTTCGGTTGCTGTAAGAGCCCGCAAGAACTGTCGATCTTGCTGTCGTTTTTTGAACGCGTCAACTTCGTGGCGGACAACTTCCTCGATCAGATCGCGCAACGTTTTACCGCCATCGCCTTCGTCTTCCCAATCAGGTGGCAGAGGGACTGAGAAATCGGCAAACAGCGGCTTTTTGGAACCAAGCGCTTTGGTGCTGATCAACATTGTGGAGTTACTCTCAGTGATGAGCTGCTTCGATCGGTTCAACGATTGTAGCGCGGTCGTCCCAGACCAGGAACCACCACGCTACGAAGTCCGGGACAGACTACAGTTTCCTAATCGCTCTTGCGTTTACTCTTCACGCGAGCGAAGGCTCTTCCGCCACCGCCCGATTTCT
>CAYUNP010000057.1:0-26612 GCA_964446085.1 uncultured Pirellulaceae bacterium | reverse complement strand
GTGCGGTCGTTGAAGTCATGGTCAAGAAGAATGCTCGTTGCCGTTACACAACGATCCAAAACTGGGCCAACAACATTTACAACCTCGTCACCAAACGAGCGATGGCTTATCAGGATGCGACGATGGAATGGGTTGATGGCAACCTTGGTTCCAAGCTGACGATGAAGTACCCAGCGGTTCACATGATGGAACCTGGTGCTCGCGGCGAGATCCTTTCGATCGCGTTCTCAAGTGCCGGACAGCATCAGGATGCCGGAGCGAAACTCGTTCACTCGGCTCCCAACACAACCGGAACCATTGTTTCCAAATCGATCTCCAAAAACGGCGGCCGCGCAGGCTACCGCGGATTGGCTCGCATCGACAAAGGAGCCGTCGGCAGTAAGTGCAGCGTGGTTTGCGATGCATTGATCCTGGACCCGGAAAGCCGCAGCGATACCTATCCGTACATTGAAATTATGGAGCAGGACGTTTCGGTCGGCCACGAAGCCAGCGTTTCGCGAATCGGCGAAGAGCAATTGTTCTACCTGATGAGCCGCGGACTTTCGGAAACCGAAGCCAGCACAATGATCGTCAACGGATTCATCGAGCCTTTGGTAAAAGAGCTTCCGATGGAATACGCGGTTGAAATGAACCGCCTGATCCAATTGCAAATGGAAGGCTCGGTTGGCTAAAGGTGGCATAGGCTTCCAGCCTGTGTTCATTTTCCGTCGTAACCGGAGTCGCCAGACTCCGGAACTGAATTGTTGCCAATCCAGCTACCCCCAAACCCTCTATCAAACACATGACAACGATTACTGAAAACAAGATGGTCTCGTTCAACGAAGAAGGATTTCGTCAGCTCCTCGATTCATTCAACGAACCCGCGTGGTTGACGGAACTTCGTGAATCCGCCTGGAAGACCTTCAACGATCTGCCCTGGCCAAACAATCGCGACGAAGAGTGGATGCGTACCGACATCCGCATGTTCAAGCTCGAAAAGTTCGGACTCAAAGCTGGCTCAACTAACGAAGGGCTTCCAAAACTCGTTCTCGGTGAAGGCGTCGACCTTGCCGGTAGCGTGAGTTCGATCGATGGCTACCCTGTCGCCGCAACCGACCTGGCTCAGGAGTACAAAGACAAAGGAGTTATCTTCGGCACGATCGCCGATTGCCTCGCAGAGCATGGCGACTTGATCAAGAAATACCTGTTTCAGTCAGTTGATCCAAACTTCGATCGCTTTTCAGCGCTGCACGCCGCAATGTTTTCTGGCGGAGTCTTCCTTTACGTTCCGCGAAACGTAACGCTGGACAAACCCGTTCACGTCAGCTCTCAAGTCACCGACGGCGGCAGCGATCTTCGTCACACGCTGATCGTTCTCGAAGAAGGCGCCGAAGCAACGGTTTTGGCTGAATCCAACAGTGCCGCCGATACCAATGCTATGCACTGTGGAGCCATCGAGCTGTTCGTGGCCGACCGGGCAAACCTTCGCTATGTCAACTTGCAGGACTGGGGCCAAAAGGTCTGGCACTTCGCCCATCAGAAAGGCGTCGTCGGTCGTGACTCCAATCTTCAATGGACCGTTGGTGCTCTCGGATCACGTTTGGCGAAAGTAAATCAGCACGTTGCATTGCGTGGCGATCGAGCCAATGTTCAGGTCAACGGCGCGATGTTCACAGAGAACAAACAGCACCTGAGCTACCACACACTTCAACATCACGAGAAACCAGCCTGCACGAGCGACTTCCTTTACAAGTCCGCTCTTCAGGATACATCTCGCACCGTTTGGCGTGGGATGATCAAAGTCGACGTCGACGCACAGCAAACCGATGGCTACCAACGCAACGACAACTTGCTGCTGTCTGACAAAGCTCGTGCCGATTCAATTCCAGGTCTCGAGATCGAAGCAGATGATGTTGCCTGCACACACGGCTCAACTTCAGGCCGAGTCGACGAAGAGTTGATCTTCTACGCTCAGTGCCGAGGTTACACTCGCAAGGAAGCCATTCGTGCGGTCGTGACTGGATTCTTCCAGCAAGTTTTCGATCGTATTACGATTGAAAGCGTTCGCGAAGCGTTGGCTCTGGCGATTGCTCGCCGCGTTCGCGATTACGAATAGAGAGATGGCACAGGCCTCTGGCCTGTGATCAGTTTTTCGGCAGTTCCTTTAGCGCGTCCACAGGCCAGAGGCCTATGCCACCATGAGAGCTCTGCTTGTCAGTGAATTCGGTGTGCTCAACGGTGGTGAGTTCTCATTCCTTGCAGCGCTGCCGAAACTACAAAACGCCGGATTCGAATTCACCGCATCGCTTCCGCAGGATTCTGATTTCTCGTTGCTGCTACAAAAGAACGGCGTGCGTATCGAACACTTTTCGTTCCGCGATGATGAAGGAACTCGCAAGCCTCAAGACATGATCCGCGAACAGCTCAGTGACCTCGTCAAGCGACTCAAGCCCGACATCGTGCATGCCAACAGTCTCGCGGCCGGACGAATCCTTGGACCCGTCACCGCTCAATCAAAGTCTGTTGGGCTCGGTTATCTGCGCGACATCATCAAACTCAGCCGCAAAGCCACCGATGATGTTGGCAAGCTTGATCGCATCGTTGCGGTGTCCCAGGCAACCGCGGACTTTCACATCGCCAGTGGCATGCCGGCTGAAAAGATCGAAGTCATTCACAACGGCGTTGACCTGAACCGGTTTCGGCCGGCGTGGCTCGATGGAGATCAATCAAAATCGAGTCAAAAGAAAATATGTCTGTGCATCGGGCAGATCGGAATGCGAAAAGGAGTCGATTTGACTTTGCAAATGCTTGCCAAAGCGTTCAAACAAATCGACAACACAGAGCTGTGGATCGTCGGTGAACGACACTCCCAAAAGCAGGAAGCCATTGAATACGAACAACAGCTTCACGCCTTTGCGGATGCCGAATTTTCTGAAGGGAAAGTGAAATGGCTGGGCCGGCGAAATGATATTCCTGCTTTAATGCGACAAGCTGATCTACTTGTTCACGCTGCCAGGCAGGAACCACTGGGGCGTGTATTGCTGGAGGCGACTGCTTCCGGGTTGCCGATCGTGACAACAAACGTCGGCGGGACACCAGAGATTCTTCCTGGCTTTGCGGAACTAATGTTCGATCCGGAAAACTTTGAGGCTGCGGTTGCTGTGGTCGTTGAGTTGCTGGCCAATGAAAAACGCCACCGAGAAATCTCGATGGCGTTGCGAAAGATTGCAGAGCAGCGTTTCTCGGCTGAGCGTGCTGGCGATGATCTGGTTCGATGCTATAGAAGCTCGATTGGACTACTGGGTTGAGTTTCCGCTTCCGAAATCGGAAAATCGTGATTTGGGAGCGGCAGCTGGTTGCTGACCTGTAGCACCTCTCCCACCACCAAGAGGTCGCGATACTGCTTCGCCAGTTGGGGGTCCTGTTGTGCCCTTAAACGGACTTGTGACCGGTGGGGTAGCTGCCGGCGTAGTGCTCGATGGCGCAGAACTCTTGGAGAAAGTAGTCGGTGAGTTATTGCCAATTGGATTGCCGCCGCCGAATCCGCGGCCAAGTCTGCCGCCGGTTGATGGATTTTGCGTAGCACCATTCCGATTTGGAAGAGTTGAGCGGTTTTCGACACTTCGATTTCCGGATGCAGCATCAGGTCGAGTAAAAGATCTTCGGTTGCCAGCAGGATTTTGTCCAAGCCCTCCCGCAGTCGAAGCCGAACGCGCCGACAGGCTACTGCCAGCAGCGGCCGTGTTACTGTCGTAAGTATTTCCGCCTGACTGTTTGGTTTGCTGCATTGGAAGCTCTGCACGAACCTTCGACGGATCAAAGTTAGCCTGTTTGGCAGACCTGGCCGATGGGCCGTAGTCAAACTTCTGCGTTGTCGCTTTGGCTTGACCAGACGTTCCAACAGTCGAGAAAGGGCTTTTTGATCGCTGTGATTCGGGACTTTGCGATGACGCATTACTGGTTGGTAGTGACTGAATTCCTCTGGCGTTCAGGTCTGATGAACCCTGATAGGCAGACTCACCCTGCAAATTGTTCACCGACGAAACCTGTTGCGTCCGAGGATTCAGTGACGAATTTTCCGGCACGTCGAAATCCTGTTCAGGCTTTTCTATATTCTTTGCGATAGACCCTTGAACTGCCTTGCGACCGATCAGAACCGTTGCCAGACGATCGGGTTGAAAGATGTCCTGGCGGACAGTCAGTACGTAGTCCGTGATGGCCCGGTTGTAGCCGGTGACCGTGGCGAGAAAATCCTGTTGGTTCTTTGCCTTCATTCGGGCAACTTCCAGCACATTTGAAACTGGAGTCTGACCCTGCATCAAAGCCTGTTTTGCCTGGTCTGCTGCCTGGGCTGAAGCCGCTACTGCTTCGGCTCGATCAGTAATCAGTTGCCGTGACTTGGGCAGGTACTCATCGATCCCATTGAATTTTTGCGGGACCATGCCGCGGCTTTGATACTCTTTGTACATCGTATTGAGCTTGCCAACCCATGGAATGTTGGCAGGCAGAACCGGAATGGCCTTGCCAGTTTTGTAACGAAAGTTAGGCAAATAATCCTGCAGCATCGCTTGCGATTTCGCCAACTGGATTTCCGTATGCAAAATGCGATTGGTAGCCGACTGCTGAGCCGCTTTGAGGACTGCCTGATCTGTCGGCTGACGAAGGTTTGTGATCGAGGCGAGCCATTGGGACTGCTCGACTGCGATCTTGTGATTGGCCATGTCGTTGAATGTGATCCAATACTGATTGATGGCGTCCTTCCGTGAACCGTTGATCGGTTGAGCCAAAAACTCTCGCAACGTGAGTCGCTTTCCAGGCAGTTTGAGTTGACTGTCTTCTTTGGCCCAGTTCGTCAACAATTCCCTGGCAGCCTTGATGCCGGTTTTTGGACTGGATGTTGCAGGCGGTGTGCGTTGTCCCTGGCCAAGCTGGCCCGGTCGTTGTGGGAGTGCGGCTGTGCGGGCGGCCGGTCGCTGAGTCGCTGCTGGTCGTGGTGGCAATCCGCCAACTCCATTGCGATTACGTTGCACTGTCGGATTTTGATTGGGTAAACCTTGCGAGAAACCAGTACGCGATTGTGCTGCTGCTCGCAAAGGTTGCTGCGTTGGTTGTGTGTTTCGTGGTGGCAGTGTTTGCTGTGTTGCTGAAGTGTTGTTACCGAACCGGGTGGCGGAGGGGGCAGCTTGTTGACTCAGGCCGTTGGCCGGCGGTCGCTGACCAAAGCGATTCTGCCGAGGATTTTGCCGCGATCGATTTGGTGGCGAGAAGCCACCTTCCTGGAAAGCGACCGGGGACACGTTTGCGTCTCTGGTAACGGGACCGTTCGGTATTGCAGTTTGCCGAGGAGGCACGCGACGGGTTGACTCTGGAAAATCATCAACGGGAATGGGCGCCGCGTCGTTGGTCGATTCATCCGGTTCTGGGCGGCTTCTACCCAAAAGGGGGTTGGAGGCAAATGGACTGAGTTTTCTTGCGCCGGGGGCGTTCGGATTCGGCGGCTGTGCAAACATGTCGCGACCATCCTGACTGGCATAGGTGCCGATCGCTTTGGAACCGTTTAGTTGAGGTGCGTTCCCGGATGTTTTTACATTGTTGAAACTGCCGAACTGGGACTTTGGAAGTCGGGCGTTGGGAGCAGTAAAAGCTTCCTTTGCAGATACAACAGCCGGAGCCGCTTCGGCTTGCTGTTTTGCCGGCTCGAAGATTAAGTATCCACTGCCCTGAGCAATTGCTTGATCGGCGAAGAGAGTCGCGCTTCCACAGATCATCAATGGAATCAGGAAAGTGCGCAGCAGCAGTTCGGGATTTCGAGTCTTTTGTTTCGACATTGGAGCATCCTTGCCAGTCAATTGAACACGCTCGACTTGCAGTCCTTGCAAGCCAATTTTTCGAGCAATCAATTTGTTCCGTTTGGCAATCGGAGTCAATGTGGATGTGTCAAAGTGCTATCAAACAGCCCGATCCAGCCCTTGTCGCGGCTTCCTTCGCGTGGCGGTGAATCGCAAAATCTCACATTTTTTCGACTCAAGTGACTATATTGTGGTCTCACCGTTGGAGCAGTGTTTTGTCAGGATAGCGAGATGAAGAAAGCACTTTATCGATCAAGCGTCGCTGTTTTGCTGACGCTCGCCACAATCGCGGTCATTGTCGGATGTTGGCGTCCGGGGTTGCTGCGCGGACAACCCAATGACGGTCACCAGCTTGGTGGCGATCTGATGGCTGACTTGAGCGGAAACACGATCGAGTGTTTCGTTCGTGGTATCGAAGCCCAGGAAGTGCGTGATTCCTGGTTGTATGCCGAATGTGATATACGCGAGACGCGCGACCATCGACTGGTTGTGTTTCACGACTGGGATATCCACTGCGTTCCGAATTCGGATGAGAATCAGGCGGCGTTGGGTGAGCCGGTTCAGAAACAGGCGATTTGCGATTTGACGCTGGAGCAGATTCAGGGATTGAGACTGGAATGCGGGAGTGCAATTCCGACTCTTGTTGAAGTGCTTGAGAAAGCCCGTGAATTACAACTGAAAAAACCGCTGCTGCTGGAATTCAAGCATCTCCATTCGGATGCGGGTCGTGAAAAGTTGCTTGAGCTGGCGACTCGCTATCGTGATGAACACCAGGTCGATATTCACTTTCTGGCATTCATTCGAAATGTGAAAAGATGTTTCCCGGACCCAGAGTCGTGGTTGGCGCGGTTTTCGAAAGCTGGGTTTCGCGTCTACCAGACGTTTCGCCCCAAAACGGAAGAGTACGATCTGTGTAAGACCTGGGGCTGATTGCTGAAGTTGGATGCAGCGCGGCGCGCGACGCCGCAGTGTTGTGCTACTGCGGCGAGACGTCGTAGCCACGATTGGCACGCTCAATTGCAGAAAATCTCTTGCGCGGTTTCCTTGATCCCTTTGAGATCCAGTTTGCCAGTTCCCAGCAGCGGTAACGATTCGACTTTATGAAAACTGTCGGCTGATGGGATGAAAATGTTCGGCAATCCGGCATCGGTTAGTTCCTGACGCATTTCGTCAGCCGTTTTGTGCGAGGTCGTGTAGAGCACAATCAGACGCTCGCCTTTTCTGTCGCAAGGAACCGATGTGACAGCGACGTGCAAAACGTCGTCCGAATCGTCATCGGGAGTTGTGTCGAGAAATTTCGAGAGAACTTCTTCTACCTTGAGATGCGGAACCATCTCGCCACCGATCTTCGAGAACCGGCTCAATCGACCCGTGATCGTGATGAAGCCGTCTTCGTCGATCATTGCCATGTCACCCGTCTTGAACCAGCCATCAACGATAACTTCGCGGGTTGCTTCTTCCTTGTTGAGGTAGCCAAGCATCACGTTAGGTCCCTTGATCCAGAGCATTCCTGGTTCGCCCAGTGGAAGCTCTTCGTTGGTTTCAAGGTGGCAAACTTTGGCGGTGACATTCGGAATCGGACGACCGACAGAACCTTCCTTGGCTTCGACCTGGAAATCGCCGCGACGGCGAGAGGCCGGAATGTTTGCCGCGACTCCTGGAGAAAGTTCCGTAATGCCATAGCCCTGAACCGGACGGACGCCAAACTTTTCTTCATACTGATCCGCAAGTTCTGGCGGAAGTCGCTCTGCCCCGGTGACGACGGTGTCGAGCGTCGCAAACTGTTCGGGTTTGCAGCGTCGCATGTAAGTTCGCAAAAACGTTGGCGTCGACATCAGGATTGTGCCCTTTTGACGCTTGACCAGTTTGCCAACCTGTTTCGCATCGAGCGGATTGACGTGATAGACGCCCCGAACGTTGCACATCATTGCGGCCCACAGCGTGATCGTGTATCCAAAGGAATGGAAAAACGGCAGGATGCCGACGATGGTATCGGTTGGCTTGAACTGGGCTGCTTTTTCGAATCCGCGAGCGTTGGACAGGATGTTCTGGTGCGAGAGCATCACTCCCTTGGGGACGCCTGTTGAACCCGAGGTAAACACGATCGTCATCAGGTCATCGGCTTTGATCGAATTCAAACCAAGCAGGCTGCACAGCAATCCGCCAGGCAGCACATTGGCCATCCCGGCACCGATGGCTTTGTCCATGCCGGTGACTTTGTCCTTGAAGTCATCCAGGTAGACCAGTTCGCAATCAAGATCGAAATGAGAAAACTTCTCCATCACGAGCCGCGTTGTCAGCACGTGTTTGATGCCGGCTTCACGGATGCAATGGTTCATCAACTCATTGGACAGCGAGTAGTTCAGGTTGATCGCGACCCGTTTGTCGAGTGCCAATGACAGATTGGCGATGGCTCCTCCGACGGTGGGCGGAATCAGAATTCCAACATGCTGTTCGCCTTTTTCCAAAGTGAACTTTCGCAGCAAACGGCGCAGGATCAGAGCACGCGTTAGCAACATGCCGCCCTTTTCATTTGAGCCCAGTGAGTCGGCGATTTTGGAAGTGGAGCGTTGACGTTTGCACGATTTGACAAACTCAACGACGGGAGAACGGAAGGGACCTACGTTATTTGACACTGCTTCGGCACTCAATCTTTGAAGGGCGGTTTGGACAGGAGCCATCGTTTCCGGATGAGGTTCAATCGGTTTTCCGATGGTAATACTAATGGGACGGCGGAAGCGTCGCGGCCACTTCCAGATAGCCTTTCCACCGGAAAAACTAAAAATGCTGCCCCACATCTCATCAATATATACAGGAATGATGGGCACTTTTCGATCCTGCAGGATCTTCAGCAGGCCTGGTTTCATGGATCTGACCTGGCAAGTTGGGGAAATTCCCCCTTCGGCAAAGATTCCGATCATCTCGCCGTTGTCCACCGAGGAACGCGCATCCTTGAAAGCTTTGCGGATCGATTTCGGACCGCCTGCGATCAGGATTATACGGCAAAACTCAGCCCATTTTTTCATCACATAGTTGTTGAAGTTGCCCGCCCAGGCGATCACACGAAAGGGCTGTGGAATGAAAGTCAGGAAGATGACCCCGTCCAGCCAGCTGGAATGATTGGCCGCCAAAGCACCGCCAGAATTTTGTGGCAGATTTTCCAAACCCGTGACTTTGACGCGGTAGAGGCACTTCAGGAGAAAGACCCAGATCAATCGCATGGCTTCCCGTGACAGACGCCAGGTTGCGAACAGGAATACGGGAATCGTTCCCAGTCCCATCAACAGGAAAAGCTGTCGGGAAGAAAACAGCGGCAAGCTGGCTGCACGGAGGAGGACGCTTTTGAGGTTTCGTCTGTCGTTTGGCCGCTTTGGATCAAACATTTCCGTGTAATCCGCAGCCGTCACGGTGAGCCCTCTTTCGATTCGCGATTTGGCGTCGGTGTAGATGAACTCATTGGTGGCGTACAAATGGGATTCGGTGTCTTCAGGGAAGGGGTTTCTGGCTGCCAATCGTTTTGTTGCATCGGGCTCGAAAGAAAGTTCTGATTTGCGAGGCATGTTTGCTTCGGCAAGGATTGCTGATGCCGTGCTAACATCGAATTCCGGAACCGCTGTCCAGTACTCCCGAATCTGATCCTGTTGGGCTGAGATTTTCTTGAGGTCATCGGCATCAATGGCTGCCGCCAGGCTGGTTTCTTCAAGTCCTGACGACGTTGTCTCGTAGTACGAAGTCCGCAACAGATTGAATCCCAGGGACAGGACTGCAATGCCTGTAAACATCAGGCAATTCGCGGCGGACAAAATTCTCCCCCGTTGTGCGACGGGGCTTTTGTGCTGCAGATAGGAATTCAACGGAACGTCGAAGAACCCGGCGCTAACTCCCAGGCCCCCCAACATCAGACAGGCAATGATTTGCCCGGTTCCAAATCCGTCGCCGGTAATAAAATTGGCGGGAGCGAAAAACAGGGCTGCCATGAAGATGACCATTCCGAACGCACCAATCGGGACCAGGCCCAACTCAATTCGCTTGCCTGACGCAAAACCTGCCACGACGCTTCCAAAGCCAAGTCCCATGACCAGGGAAACAAGCAAGGGGAACTTTTCGCTTTCGGTGATACTGCCGCTTTCGTCTGCGAAGGCGTCGATGTTGATTTGTGCCAGCCCGGCAATCGCCAGAAAGAAAACCGTTCCCAGGGCTACGCGAAACAGAGCCCCTCGCTTGGAGAGGTCAACGATGTCCTTCCACGTTTCAGCCAGAAAGTTTTTCGGGAAAGGAGCATTCGGGCTGGCTGCCTTTCGTTGACGAATCAACAGGCTAACCAGCGTTCCGACGATTGCGACTCCGACCAGTACCAGGGTGGTCTGGCGAAGATTGTCAGCGCCGAACTGTCCCGCCTGGTCGGCCAGCCAGTTACCGATTCCCATCCCGATCACAACAGCAGAGAGCGTGGCCAGTGCAAATACTCCGTTGCCTTTGGAGATCTGATCTTCGGAGAGAATTTCCGGAATGGTTCCCATTTTCGATGGTGAAAACAATGCACTCTGGGCACCCATCAACAGGACCGTCCCCATCAGCATCCACAGACTTCCGCAGAACAACGAGACAATGCCCAGCACCATGACCACAATTTCTGCGATTTTGCAGGCGATGATCACGTCCCGTTTTTTGAATCGATCCGCCAGCCAACCTGCGGGAGACGCCAGTAAAATATAGGGAATCACAAAGCAAATGGTCCCCAGCATCAAAATGGTGCCGTGATGCTGCGGTGATACAAATGTCTTTCCAGCTCCGATCACGAACCAGCGAAAGATGTTGTCGTTGATCGCAGTCAACCAGTTCGTCCACAGCAATCCCTGAAAGCTGGGTGACCAGACTCCTTTTGGTTCCGAACAATCGGCAACATCAGACACTTGGGGAGATTCATTCATCAAGGAGTAAACCAGTGGAGGGTTCAGTTAGACACCTATGAGGATAACCGATTTTGTCGAATCCTTCGCCGCCACTTCTGGTTCATTTGTTAAACCTTACCGAACCGGCAGATGATGGCTCAACCGTTACTGTCAGGAACAATTCAGTCAGTCCAATGTGAAGCTCAAGTTGCTGGCACCGGTGATCGATAACCATTGCAGCAAACATGATTGACGGAAAAGGATTTGAGTCTCTGTTTTGGCATCTGCCGCTACGGGCTTGATCTCTATCCTGCACCTCCTGGCGAATGGAAAACAATTGATGAACCGAACGGTAATTATGACGCTCGGATTTCTGCTTGTGTTTTTTGGAATCCAGTTGAATGCAGTCGACAGCTATGTGCTGACCCCCCGCGTCGCGAATTTTGTTTCCGACAATTTCTCAGGCTCACCACCTTTTGAAAACAACGCCATCAATGTCAACCAGAACGGAACCCCGTTCGTTCAGACTGGCTACGCCCCCAACGCCCCCAACGGGTTTCGCGTGCCAGCCACTGCGTCCCAGGCCAATCGCGTCATTCGTCCGCCCGGATGGATTGGATGGCCGATCATGTTTTTAGGGGCAGTTTTCTTTCTTAACGGCATCATGATTCGAAAATAGTTTCAGTCGTTTTACGTTCTTTGATTTACCTTGATTCATTAACGGCCAGCGAGCCGAACAAAACAAAAAAACACTAGTTTGAAGCGTAGGCGGATGGAGTCTGGTCGATCATTCGCTATGTTTCAGCTAGTGTTTTTTTATGCGCTGATTCGGGACAACGCGACACTTCCGCAATTGGTAGCTTTGTATCCATTGATGTTGGTTGCAGCGCGTTTATGATGGATGCAGACAGGCGTATGGTAATAGCGGATTAAACATGAGCGAAAATTTGGAGTGCCTTGAACTTGATGAGGTCGAAACGGTGGCCGTGGTCAAATTCCGGGATAAAAAAGTGATGGATCCTGCACGCATCGAGCAGATGGGAAAAGAGCTGCTTGAGTTGATTGATGGTGATGAGAACGAGCGACTGTTGATTAACTTTGACAACGTGAGTTTCTTTTCCAGTGCTGCGATCAACAAGTTGATTGTGCTGGAGAAGCAGCTTCGAGCCAAAGGCGGTAAACTCCGGTTGTGCAATCTGCGGCCCGAAGTTCGTGATCTGTTCAGCTACACGAGCCTTGATCAGATGTTCGAAATCGATCAGGAGCAGGTTCAATCCATCGAAGCACTAAATCAGTAATGCCTTTCGAGTGAGCTTGCTGCCTATGAGCCACACGCCAGAAATCAAACGCACGATGAAGAGCGATCCGCAGGATTGTGCGAAACTGGTGCGCGATCTGCTGGACCTGTTGGAACCTGCAGGTTGGAGCAAAGACGACATGTTTGCGATTCGTATGGCAGTTGAAGAAGCCGTCATGAACGCCATCAAACATGGTAACTGTGAGGACAGTGACAAGATTGTCCAGGTTCTGATTCGCCTGGAACCAGATCGCCTGTACGCCAAAGTCACCGACGAGGGACATGGCTTTTGCCCCGCAGACGTTCCTGATCCTACGGCTGATTCGAACCTTGAGAAGACCAGTGGTCGTGGCGTTATGTTGATCAAGGCTTTCGTTGATGAATGTCACTACAACGAGTGTGGTAACTCGGTTGAGTTGGTCAAGCTTCGAAGTTAGTGAGCGAAACGGCCAACCCAAATGCGGACAGTGGTTTAGGCATTTCTTCGGTTCCACAATGTGCCCATCCTGCCAAGCGGCAATCGATTTGCCGGGTAAAGGAATCTTATACCTGGCCCTTCACTGTGAGAGAGATCGCAACTTCTGGTTGATCCAACTGCATCTGGTTTTTGCCCTGTAAGGTTCCTGTCGATCGAGGCGTCCGAAAGGGGTTCCCGTTCCCCCCTGGAAATAAAGATATGATCGACTTCAACAGTATCCTGACTGACGATGACATCGCTATTGTTCAAGTTGCTGGTCGTTTGGAAGCGTTTTCCTGTCCGTATTTCTTTGGATGTATGGAAGATCTGATTATCGATGGGCATCGCGAGATCGTGATTGATTGCGGAAGGATCGGGCCAATCTCCAACTCGTGCCTGAGCAGTTTGATGAAGGCGCGTCAGAAAGCCAAAAAAGCTGGCGGAAATATTGTGCTTGCCAACGTGAACGCGACCGTTCTTGAGGCCATTGGGTTTCTTGGCCTGAAAAGAATGTTTGGCGTTTATCCTTCGGCGGATCACGCTTTGGCCAAGCTTCGCAAGAAAATGCGACGTCAAAACCGCAGCCTGGCGAGCGCTGCCAGCTAACGGTTCCTGGATGCTGTTTGGCAAACGTGAGCGGCAAGGCGCTGACTGCCGAATCGTTTTATCAGACAGTCCTGGTCTGTAGAGAAAGTTCATGCACTGCAGAAGAACTATGACTCCAGTTTAACGTTTCCGATACTGCTAACCAGTAACGCTCTTGGCAGGCGTTCGACCAGGCGTTCGGTCTGCACAAAGAACTTGTCTTCCATTCCCGGTTCTGGAAGTTCGAATCCGAGGATCGTGACGGCGGAATCTTTTGAGACTTTGCCGATCACATGATGCGGTTGGTCTGAGACAAAAACTTCAGGGTGAATTTCGATGCGTGATTCGTCCGCCAGCCCCTGAAGATGTTTCAGAACGTCTGCCTTTGCTTCTTCTGATGAGACCACCCGCATCAGGCGAATTTTGCGGTTGCGCCATTTCGGGTTCTGTTTCAGAAGATGAGCAAACAACAGCATCAATTCGCCGTTTTTGCGCCCACGCCACCAAACGTCGATTGTGCCTTCAGGTGCATCCTTCGGATTCTCGGTTGGCTCGAGCCTTGCGATGACGACGTTGCGACGAAGTCGTTGCACGGTACGCAGGGTCGAAACCAGAGGCGCGGCTTTTTCTACGTCGCCTGGCCAGCCAATCAGTACCGTGTTGGGGCGTAGCGCCCCCAAGCCACTACACTGGACCAGGTACTGGATTCCATCGGACAGATTCGGAGCCGCAACGATGTTCGGAAACGCGTCGAGGTCTTCGTCGACAATGAACTTTTCCAACAACTGTTCCTGGTTGGCGATGCGATCGATGTGCTCTTCGGTGTTGCCGCTAATCACCTGGCCGATGTTGAGGATGCCATTGCCCTGGGTTAGCCAATAGCCAAACATGGAAAGGTTCAAGCGGTTGCTTCCTCCGCCGCTCATGGTGAGCACGATCGGTCGCCAGTTCTTGGGATGGTAGAGCGTTCGTTCCAGCTTCAACAGATTGCGACGCGTTCGCTCGAAAAGTAATCCACTGCTCAGATCCCCGAACTGGCTTTCGATTTTTTTACTGTAGATAAAGAAATAAATGCCCGTCATCATCAAGCCTGAGAGCACAGCCCACAGGGGATCCAGCATCAGCATCACCGTGATGCAGCCGATCGCTCCCACCAGCGATACGATCCAGTGACTGTATCGGAACGTGGGACGGTAGCTTGGGTTCTTGGTGATGCCTTCATAGAACGTCGCGATGTTGATCGTTCCATAGGTGATCATGAAGGCCATCGTGATTAGCGGCGCGATCGTGTTCAGGTCCGCTGCGATGATGCACAGGCTGGAAATCAGAAACGTGAGAATCACGGCGCGGCGTGGCTCATTGTTGGCTCCACTGCCGGCGCTAAACAGCTTCAGGCGGGGAAAGATTTTGTCTTTTGCCAGGGCCTGCAGAATTCGCGGCGCGCCCATCATGCTGCCCAGAGCACTTGAGATCGTGGCGGCGAAAACTCCTGCCGTGATCAGGATTGGCCACTTTGAGATGTCGCCGATCACCGAAAAGTTCGAGATCAGTGTGTCCGCTGGACGGCAGCCAGCAATGAAGAGTGCCATTACCGCGTACACAATCGCAGTCACAACGATTGACCAGAGCGTGCCTGAGGGGATGCTGCGGCTGGGGTTCTTCAGGTCGCCGGACATGTTCGCGCCGGCCATGATGCCGGTCACCGCCGGGAAGAACAATGCGAACATGGTGAACAGTGATTCTTTGGTGTGGACACCGTCCTGGACTGTGTTGAGATAGTGCGAGCCAAGGTTCTCGTTGAAGTGACTCCACTGGAATTCGTTGAATCCGCCCAGAAAGAAACTAACCAGCGAAAGTACCAGTGTTGCGAGGATGAAGTACTGAACTTTGATGGTCCAGCCGGCTCCAATGTAAACACAGACGAACACAACGACGTTCGTGAGCAGCGCAACGATCTTCACGCTGTGGCCGTCGAAATTGTTGAGTTCATCAACGACTTCTGCAAATCCGATTACGTACATCGAGACCGAGATCGCTTGAGCCAGAAAGAACACGATTCCAATCGCCCCGCCGAATTCAGCGCCCAGAGATCGGCTGATCAGGAAGTAAGCTCCGCCCCCTTTGACCTTGGTGTTGGTAGCGACCGCAGACAAAGAAAACGTGGTCAACGTTGTGATGACTTTGGCACTCAACAGAATCAGCAACGCCCATAGCAGCCCCGAATTCCCGACGACGTAACCGAAACGACGGAACATGATCACGCCGAGAATCGTCAGCGTGCAGGGAGTAAAGACACCGCCAAATGTACCGAAGCCCTTGAACTCAGGTTTCTCGCCCTTCGAACGAATGGTCTGTGTCGAATTCGAAACCGGAAGATCAGCCGGGTTTGCTGATGAACTCATGAATTGAAGGGGGATGGGAAGTGAAGTGGCGACCACGTTGGACCGCTCTGTCTAAATTGTAAACAAATGCGTGGAAGCTGTCGTCACGGCTTCGAATCTGCAAAAATAGGGATTCAAAGAACCGCTTGACAACTGAACGAACCTTTCCTTGCGGAAAAACTCCTCTACCACATGCACATTTTCAAACACAAATTTTTCACGCTCTGCCAGGAACTTGGTGACGAATTCGTTTGGATGAGAGCCCTGCTCTACCCGGAGATCAACCGCCTGAGTGACAATCGTGATTCGGCACAGTTCCAACAGCGACTGATCGAGATCAGTGAAGCGACCGAACTGGAGGACTTTGCCAAGCGGGTTATGCCTGATGAACTGGTTGTGGATTCGTTGGCCATCGAACTGACGCCGACGGACAAGGTCGCCAAAAAACAATGTTGGGTCAATCCGGCGAAACTGAAAGTGCACTATGTCGCGTGGCAGCATTCCGATGAACTGGTCACGGCCTATATTCCCTCGCTGGATTTGACGATCGCAAAACAGGGGAAGGTTGACGCAAAATTTGTTGGACAGATTCGACGTGAGATCAACAGTTGCCTGTTGCGAACACGGCAGCTGGATGGGCTGCGTAAACTTGTGCACCTGGAAAACTTCGGGCCGTTTTCGATCGTTGAGTCCACCAGTTCAGTTTGTTTGCCTTCGGCACGAGATGTCGCCAAAAAGGAACCGCACGAAAACGAAAAACGTGAACTTCCGGAAGTCGCCAATCGCCTGGATAAAAAACCGAAGAAGGGAAAGCAAAAACGACAACAGGTCATCCCGGGATTTCACATTGATGACCGAATCCGAAAGTTGGCTGATCGGCTTTCTGAACCCAATCGTCAGAGCGTGTTGTTGGTTGGTCCTGCAGGTGTCGGGAAATCGAAAACGGTGCACGAACTGGCGATTCGGAAGGAGCAGTTTGGTTTCGAGCCGTTCGAGTTTTGGGAAACAAGCGGTTCCCGAATCGTTGCCGGTATGACCGGGTTTGGTCAGTGGCAGGAACGCTGCCAGAAAATCACGGATGAGTTGAAGCATCGCGACGGAATACTGCACGTCGGGAATTTGTTGGAACTGTTGGAAACCGGCAAGTCATCGAATCAGGTTCAAAGCATCGCTTCCTGGATGCAAACTCATATCCAGAGAGGCACGTTACAGGTTGTTGCTGAATGCACACCCGAGCAGTTGGTGATCATCGAGGCCAGTGATCCGCAACTTTTGGAATCGCTTACATCGATGCGCATCGAACGACCGGACTCTGATTTGCAACGGCGCATCTTCGGTTCGGTATTGGATCACCTGCTCGAACGATTGCCTCGAAGTGAAGGTGTTACCGCGCTCCCCGAAGCACTCGATTCCGTATTCTGGTTGCACCAGCGATACGCGACCTACTCTGCGAATCCCGGGCGACCGATTCAGTTTTTACAGCGATTGGTCGAAGACGCCTGGCACGAGCTCGATCAGTCGACGGATCCGAATCACAAAGTGCAAATCGATGCGGAGTTTGTCGGACGAGCCTTCTCGGCGCAAACGGGACTGCCGTTCTTTTTGCTCAATCGAAATGAACCGCTGGAACTGGAGGCAATGGAGAACTGGTTTCACGAGCGAGTCATTGGACAGCCGGTTCCCGTCGAGACCGTTACCAATCTGATCGCGACGATCAAGTCCGGGCTTTCGCCGTTGGGTAAGCCAATCGCATCGCTGATGTTCATCGGGCCAACGGGGGTCGGAAAAACAGAAATGGCCAAATCGCTGGCGGAGTTCATGTTCGGTTCGCAGCAGCGGTTGCTGCGTTTCGACATGAGCGAGTTCGCCGATCCAATGAGCGTGCAGCGTTTGATTGGTGGGACGGGCGAAAAGGAAGGGGTCCTTACCGGAAAAGTAAAACAGCATCCGTTTTCGGTTGTGTTGTTCGACGAATTCGAAAAAGCTCATCCTGCATTCTTTGATTTGTTACTACAAATGCTTGGAGAAGGACGGCTTACAGACGGTCAGGGTCGCACCACGGATTTTTCGACCACGATAATCGTGATCACGTCGAATCTGGGCGCTCAACAATTCAAGCCAGTTTCCTTTGGTTTTGCCGGATCCGACTCAGACCCGGCCGCCAACGATCGACGTTACGAAGATCATTTCATCGACGAAGTCAGAAAGAAACTTCGGCCAGAACTGTTCAACCGACTCGACCGCATTGTTCCATTTCGTCCCTTGCAGATGGAAACGGTTCAGAAGATTGTCGGACGTGAACTTGAGAAGTTGAAGAAGCGTGAGGGGATTTGGTACCGCCCGATCACGGTGAATGTTGACGAATCGGTCATCAGTTGGCTGGCAAAAAGCTCAATGGATCTGCGTTATGGTGCTCGGCCCATTCAGCGATTGATTCATGATCGCATCACCGTGCCGTTGTCGGAAAAGCTGGCGACGTACTCGCGAGAACAGAGCGTCGCCGTCGACGTGAACCTTGATTTGGAAGTTACTCCCGCCAGGATTCGAATCGACACGAAGGGGGTCGAAGTCGGTGTTCAGGAAGCAAAATCATCCAGGAAGTTGATCGATGAGGTTCAGCAAGTGCGGCGAAGGGCACAGCGTTTGATTTCTGGAGACGTGTTGGTCAGACTGCGAAATGAGATGTTTCGTCTGATTCATGCGAACCAGCGTGACCATCGCAGCGTCAGGAAGTTACTGAAAAAGAAACATGTTGATGATTCGTCATTGAATGCTCTTCAGGAAGCAATTCGCAAACGCGAATCTGAAATTGAAAACCAGCGTTTCCATGTTGAGATGGCGGACGCGATTTTTAAACGATGTGTCGAGTTCGAAGAAATATCCTTGTTGAAGTATTTTGCCAAAGAGAATGCATCAACAGGTCAGGCATGGGACCGCAAGAATGAGTTGGAGTCCGAATTAGCCGAAGCGATTTTCAAGGCATTTCTTTTTCATTCGGGAGCCGAGAATCGGGCGTCTGTTTTTATCTGGTCACGGCATGACGATATCCGACGTGGTTTGGTCCACGGGTATCTGGATTTCGCCAAATCGAGAGATCTGAAGGTCACCGGTTACGCCGCGTTTCGATACAGCGATCAGATCGAAAAAAAGAAGAAGTCGTTTGAGCTTTTGGGGATTGTTGAAGATTCAACTGACACAGAAAACAGGGCCGGTGATCCCCAGGTCGATTTGTTTCGTCGTCCCATCGAACAACTTTACGAAGAAAAAAACGGAGCGCTGCTGGGGATCGTGTTGGAAATCAGGGGACCAGCTGCCTTTCCGATGTTCGCTTACGAATCCGGCCGCCACCAATTTCGCTCAACGAACAAAACGCGCGATGCGTTGGTGCAAGTCGTTGGTGGGAAACTGGAGACGCACCAGATCATCGATGAAGTCGCAACGTTGGGACCGTTTGAACATCTGCCAGTCAAGCAAAGAGTCTATGACCTGGTTCGTGCTGTCGTCGCGGACAAAGGGGTCGGGCATTTTAGTGACCAGGATTTTTCCAGTCTCCGGAGTCTTGTCCACGGTTGCATAAAACGAGCTTTCGAAAACCACCTACACAAATTTTTGGAGTAAACCGGAACGTTGGAATTTACATTGCCAGTCTACGTCAAGGTCGTCAAGGGCGACGCCGAACGAAAGACCGTGTACCGCACACAGTTGCTGTTTGCTCCCGGACATCATTCCGAGAACATCGTTTTGCAGCGAGCGGTACAGCGGTTGACGCGGAATGTGCGCAAGCGCTGTGACGAGTTCGGTAAAGGATGGAACCAGAAAGGGTTGGCTCCACTGACGTTCAATCCCGGCTCGCTGCAGCACACGACATGCAAAGTCGATTTGCAGCTGAAGAAGATTCGCAGTAGCTGCAAGTTTTTCGTTGTCTGGTTCGAATCGTTGGGGCGTCGGGTTGCGTTTTGTCCAGAGATCCCCTCGCTCTGGTTCGAATTCGGAAAAGGAGAACTCGAATCGCGTACGCAAAGTGCACTCCAGGAGTGGTTTCTCGAACGCCAACGGGACGAAGGGGATGACTTCGTCCGGCCCGAGAGATTTGCGATCGACAGCAAGTGCTGGCTGACGTCGATCGATGTGGCGCTCAATATTGATCAACAGTCACGTGACGACATCGAGAAGAAAATGCTCTCCATGTGGTCGGCACAAACTGTCAGTGGCGATACCGAATTGAATCGTGTGGGACGATGTCTCGATTGGCTTTATCCGGAGGATCTTGGTCGAGCCCAATTGCGTGACACCGAAGCGGACACGTTGCAGCGATTGCTTGAATTGCCGGATCGACGTCCTGTTTTGTTAGTTGGTGATTCGCTCGTCGGGAAGACGGCATTGATCCATGAGGTGGTCGCCCGTCGTGTGGAAAAGGTGCAACAGTCGTTGCTCGAAAAAGGTAAAGAGAAAAAGAACGTTGCCAACAGAAAAAATGTTTGGCTGCTGGCGCCGCAACGTCTGATATCTGGAATGTCGTATGTCGGACAATGGGAGCAACGCGTTCACGCGATTTTGAAAACGGCAACCGAAAAGAAACACATACTCTATTTCGATGACTTGATCGGATTGTTTCGTGCGGGAAAGAGCTCCTGTTCGAATCTCTGCGTGGCAGATCTGCTTCGTAAACCGTTGCAGCAACGTAGTGTCCGGATTTTGGCGGAATGCACCACTGGCGGATACGAGCAGTTGTTGAATCTCGATCGCAGCTTTGTGGATCTTTTTCACGTCATGCATATCGAAGAAATGAGTGAAGATGAGACGCTTCGAGTTTGTCTGCAGACAAGCCGGGATGTCGAAAGTCAGCACAAGGCATGGTTTGATCCCGATGCATTGCCGACAGTGATACGGCTGCAGCGTCAGTACGGCGGTTCGCACTGTTTTCCCGGGAAAGCAGTCCGGTTTTTGAAGCAGATTGGCGTCAAGTTCAATCGTCGTCCAATCGCGCGTTCAAATGTACTCAATGAGATGTCGTCGACTTGCGGAATTCGTCTTCCCATGATCGATGACCAGCAAACCCTGGAGCGAAAGCAGGTCGTGACCGCGTTTGAAAATCTGATCGTGGGGCAAGCGGACGCTGTCAATGCCTGTGTCGATCTTGTCATGACCGAGAAAGCAAGACTTTCTCCCGAAGGCAAGCCGATCATGACCATGTTGTTCACCGGTCCGACTGGAGTTGGGAAAACGGAGACTGCCAAGGCGCTTGCAAATTATCTTTTCGATGACGTGTCGAAGATGGTTCGCTTTGATTTAAACGAATTCAAAACCCCCTACAGCGTCGCCCGATTGGTGGGCACTTTCGATCAGCCAGAAGGATTGCTGACCAGCGCCATCCGCCACCGTCCCTACAGCGTGATTCTGTTTGATGAAATCGAGAAAGCGCATCCCGATGTGTTCGATGTGTTGTTGCAGGTCATCGGAGAAGGTCGACTGACTGATGCGATTGGCCGCACGACAGATTTCGGCAACACCGTGATCGTGATGACTTCGAATCTTGGAGCCCAGCGAGCCGGTCAATCGGTTGGCTTTGTACCCGGCGATGATCAGCGTCATTACATTGCCGCAGCGGAGAAGTTTTTTCGACCTGAGTTTTTCAATCGTATCGATCGTGTCGTACCGTTTCATCAATTGAACCGGGAACAAATCGCGAGCATCGCTGAGCGGCTGATGAGTCAGGTCGTTTCGCGTGAGGGCCTGATGCGGCGGCGTTGTATTCTGAACGTGGGACCAGAGTTGATCTCCGATATCGTCGACGTTGGCTACGATCAATCGATGGGCGCGCGTGGGCTCAAGCGAGCGATCGAGCAGCACTTTACGCATCCTGTCGCGTCGGAGTTGTCCGCCGTACGAAGCGAAACGCCGACCTTGATTACCGTTGAGAAAAAGGACGACACCAAAGATTCAACGGGGCTCTCGATTGATGTGTTGCCATTGGAAAACGTGGACCTCGTTGGACAGCCGGAATACGACTCGCTCGAAGAGTTGGCAGCTCAAGCTGAAAGTTTTGTCGAACGGGTACGCGCTGAACACTTCCCGGAACGTCCCGCGGGCGAAATATCAGGAAGCGGTATGAGTCCGGAGTTGCTGCGATATTTTGCGCTCGTGGAGGAAGCGAATCAGATCCAGCAAACGATCGACAGTATACGCGATGCTGCAGAAGCAAAGAGCGATGCGGCCATGCCGGCGATGCCGATCGGTCAGTCCCGTCGTTCGGTTACTGACCGTGAAAAAACAAGTGTGACGTCGCGAAGCTTCCTGCAGGATGTCGCTTCGATCAATGACATTCACCAATTTTTGCGTCATGCTTCGGGTTCCAATGGAGGCGGCTCAGCAGATTCGGTTGAGGCACAGTTAGTACGTAAATGCCGTACGCTCGAAGCGATGGGACACTCCCGTGAAACAGAAGCCATCTTCTTTTTCATCTTCAGTCGCCGCAACCCGAAAGTACTTAGACGCATCGCAGACAGCCGAATTCCAATTGGCGATGGCCGACCTTTTCTCCATGCCGAATTTCCTGAGGAAACGTATCGGTCGATGGGATTTGATTGGCGAACCAAAGAACTCGACGTTGGAGGTCGCATTGTGAGGTTGATGCACGTGGAAGGTGTTTGCGTGAACTCAATGCTCAATCATGAGTCGGGCTACAGCCTGTTTTGTGATTCGCGAGGAAAGTTGAGTTTGGTGGAGACTGGGCTTTTGACAACGGACGTTCCGGAATTTCAGCAGTTAAAAACAGCAATCATGTCAGACGAAATTTTGTTCGATCGTTTTTCCTGCGATGCCATCGAATCGCGTAAGCGGCTCAAAGTGCTCAGGTTTTTCGGGGAGTCGTCCGTTGACTTCCGTACGGGGCAAACGATGAAAGGAACTCCAACACCCGAGAAACTGTTGCTGATGATGCAGAGCGGTTTGCCATTGCCCAAAGAATTTACCCGAGGGGAAAACTAATGTCATACGAAAAGTTTCCCATCGTTTGGTGGAAGGATACTCAGGAGACGTATTACGCCCGTACTGTTAGCGGCGAATACGCTTGCGCCGCCGATACGGATTTGAAGAAATGTATCAAGCAACTCAAGTCGGCGATGCTTTGGCATTCTGAAAACACTCACGTCCGCGATCCAGATTTCGAAGAACCAAATCTGGAGCTGATCAAGGTTGCGATTCGGACGTCCGAACCGTTTCGTGATCGCCGACATTTGTCCAGTGAGCAAACCTGGGTGACGGTGCCCTGCGTGTGGGGTAAGCGTGAAGACGGTTCGATTGCCTGCGATGCACCGACGTTAAAGCTCTCTTTCTTTTGTGATTCCGAGAGCGAGTTTCGCGACATTGCTCGTGAACAGATTCAGTCGCGGCTCAACGGTTGTTCGCAAACCGAGTTGACGGCCCTGCTTCCAGAAGGAGAACTTTCTGTTGAGATGATCAATGTGAAACTGGGAGAATCCAAAAATTCATCCTGGACATTCGATTGTGATCAGCTTGAGACAGTGGCCACCCCTTTGTCAGGGCGGCATTTTCGAAAACAGTTCAACGCGCCCATCAATCGCGATGCGGAGGTGGAACAATTGCTCCGGCGTCTGCAGTTGGATCGCGGCAATACGCTGATCGTTGGTCCGCGAGGAGTCGGCAAGTCCACCATTTTGGCCGCTGCAGCCCGCAAGCTACATGACAGCCGACGCGAAAAAGCGAAATCAAATACTGACTCGGAGATCGATATCATCAAGTTGCGGACTCCGGCACTCTGGATGTGTAGCGCCGATCGAATCGTCGCGGGTATGCGTTATCTTGGCGAATGGGAAGAACGTATGGAAAGCGTCATCGATGAGCTTTCGGAATTTCAGGGCATACTCTGTTTCGAACGCCTCGATGCGATCTGTCGGCTCGGCGGTGGAGAAGATGCGTCATCCAGCATTGCATCATTCCTGGCTCCGTTTATCCAGAATCGTGAGCTGCGAGTTGTTGTCGAAGCAACGCGTGAGGAACTGGATCAGTGTCGACTTTTGTTGCCAGGGTTCGAGAGCCTTTTTGAGTTTTTCGAAATTGAACCGATGGCGGAAGAGAATGCTCAACAACTTCTGGATAGTCTTGGTCGAGAGTTCGCTCGCAACCACAGGATTGATTTCGAAGTCGAAGCGGCAGCATTGTGCCAAAGGCTGTTCAAGCGTTTTATGCCCTACGACACGTTTCCGGGAAAGTGTGTTGGGTTTTGGAAAGGGCTGTTCGAAACTGCCAAACGCGATCAGATTGCCAAAATTGATGGCGATCGTGTTGTTGCGGCATTCATTGAACTGACCGGATTGCCTGAATCGCTGATTCGCGACAAAGTGAGTTTGCCCGCGGCTTCGATTCGTGACTGGTTCGCGAAACGAATCATTGGCCAACCCGCGCCGTGCAACCGTCTGACGGACGTTATCACAACGTTCAAAGCTGGCTTGAACGATCCAGGGCGACCAATCGGAGTGATGCTGTTTTGTGGTCCCACGGGAGTCGGGAAAACGGAAGCGGTCAAGGCGCTGACACGATTCATGTTTGGCAACGCCAGGCTCACCAGCAAACAGGAGAAGGACGCCATTGTCCGCGACCGTCTGGTGCGGCTGGACATGAGCGAATTTTCAGGACCGGGAGCTGCCCAACGATTGACGATTCAAAGTAACGGCCAGCCTGGCGAGTTGGTAAAGCGGCTCCGTCAGCAGCCATTCTCAATCGTTCTGTTGGATGAAATCGAGAAAGCGAATTCTGAAGTCTTCGATGTGTTGATGGGTGTTATGGACGAAGGTCGCTTGACGGACAAATGGGGCCGTGTGACTGACTTTCGCAGCGCGATCATCATCATGACGTCGAACCTGGGCGTGCAGACCAAAGATCCGGTTGGATTTCAGGCAGATGACCAGTCGGGCTTTGAAGCGGGAGTCCGAAAATTCTTTCGTCCAGAATTTTTCAATCGAATCGACCGTGTTGTTTCATTCTCTTCTTTGTCGCCAGAGTCCGTGGGGCACATCGCCAGGATCGAACTTCAGGCGATGGCTCATCGCGAAGGCTTTAGTAGTCGAAATCTGGTCCTCAAATGGGATGACGAAGTGGTCGAATTCCTGGTCAGAAAAGGCTACAGCAAAAAACTGGGAGCGCGTCCGCTGCAGCGTGCCATTGAGCAGGAGGTGAGTGTTCGCATCGCCCGAATTCTGGCAACAAGACCCAGGTTGGCTGACTCGACGCTGGCCGTTTCGGTCACGGGCGATGATCTGAAAGTTGATGTGTCCTGATAGGCGTTGACGCGTCCCCGCCAGGAATGGGCAAAAAAAGATGCGTAGGAAGAATCCACAAGTGAATTCAACCTACGCACCGGGATGGGGTTTCCATCGCTAAATTGACTGCCTAAACGACCAGTGCGGCCATTGAAGCAGATTTTTGTTCATCCAGAACCAGAGAAGGACGTCATCTGAGTTAACGAAGCAGGCTGTCAAAACTCATCACCGAATTTGAGAAATGCTATCAACTTTTCGGGAATCGCAATAATCTCCGGGTTTTAACCCGAAATCGGCCACAAATAAATGTTCGAGTCCACACTTTCAATATTTGGATGTTCGTTCAAGCGTTGCAGTCGGCAGTGCTTGGCTGACTTGAATTATTGGGTTCAGTATTCGAAGCGAATCGAATTTTAGAATTCAGGAATCTGACAGCGTTCGCGACGATATTAGCTATCGGGGGCGAACGGTTTTGCCAGTGATGAAACAGATTCAAGGATTGCGATATGAAAACTCTGATAGCCATTGCGATGGTTTTGGCTCTTGCGACTTCTTCAGCGGAGGCTCAGTATTCGCAACAGCAATTTGTACAATCTTCTTCGATTGTTGACGTGTCGAAGAAATCGATGACTTACAAGCAGGCCTATGCGAAGGCACAGGCGGGCGACAAGCCGCTGCTGGTGATGGTTACCGCAGATTGGTGCCCTCCCTGCCGTCAAATGAAAGCCACCACCTTGCCGCAACTGATGGTTCGTGACTCATTCGAGAAATTCCACTTTGCGTTGATGGATTTCGACAAAGAGAAGGATCTGGCCAAGCAACTTATTGGAGATCGTGGCTTGCCGCAGCTAATTATGTTCGAGAAGAGCGAAGGAAAGTGGATTCGTCGCTACTTGAAGGGAATCCAGTCCGTTCAGACTGTGGAGTCTTTCGTTGCCAAAGCGGGTACCTTTCGCTTGGCCAGCAATAAAGAGAAGATAGAGAAAAAGTAAGACAAGCAGTTTTACTCCAGGTCGATACCTGGCGTTTCGGCTTAACCCGGAACGGAAGCGAGAAGTTGACATCGCCATCAATGCGGTCCACACTCGCTTGCGTTTCGGGTTATTTCATTAAGAGCCAACAGGCAGCGTTTTGTCCACTTCTATCTCGATTATCATTCCTGTGCTCAATGAAGCTGCCAATATTGAGCAGACGGTTGCACGCTGTAAGGATATCGCAGACGAAGTCGTTGTTGCCGACGGGGGTAGCACCGATGGCACGCGAGAAGTTCTTGAACAATTGGACTGTGTTGTGTGTCACACTTCGCGTGGCAGAGGGCAACAGTTGTTCGCAGGATCCGAATTGGCGACTGGCGAAGTTCTGCTTTTTTTACACGCGGATTCATGGCTGCCTGCTGACGCGAGGAAACAGATTCTCAGCGCCTGGAAATCTGTAGCCGAAGCCGACAGGTTTTACGGTTGCTTCCAACAAAGCATCGATGATCCGCGGTTAGTCTTTCGTCTGATCGAAACAGGAAATCTCTGGCGAGCGAAGTATCAACGCTTACCCTACGGAGATCAGGGGATCTTCGTCAGTCGCCAGCTTTACGATGCCGTTGGAGGGATGCCACAGATACCTTTGATGGAAGACTTTGAGTTTGCTCGTCAGATTTCTCGGCTCGGTGATCTCAATGTATTGCCAGGGCCGTTGCATGTTGACGCACGACGGTGGGCTAAAGTTGGTCCGCTTCGTCAGACGGTTCGCAACTGGATTCTGGCTTTGCGTTATCGTATGGGCGCAAGCCCCGAGAGTTTGCAGACTCGGTATTGATGGCGTTCGTGGAACGGTGGTCTCCACCGTTTGCTGCATGTTCACGGTGGGGACCACCGAGCTACGTTTGAATGCATGTCTGCTG
>CAYUNP010000056.1:0-27526 GCA_964446085.1 uncultured Pirellulaceae bacterium | reverse complement strand
ACAGCACAATTGGTTGAGAAAAATTTTGCCCTTAAGACACTTCCAACTGGATCGGTCCGTAAGTCGATACGGCAAAGATGGCAGGTATGTTTGACCTGCCGCGCCGAATGCGTTTAACCTCACCCAGTTTGATCATGCGGTAGATAGTGGTCCTGATCCGCGTGAACTCTGATTCATCCAGTTCAAGCCACTTGAGAACTTCGTGAGCCGTGAACGTGGAATCCTTCGGTACAGCTTCCATGATCTCAACACGCATGGGAACGGCTGGCTTCGGTCGTCCACGAAGGCTGGGCTTCGGCTCTATGAGCAGCTTTTCGAGCGAATTGATCTCAGCCAAGGACTGCTGATAGTCGGAACGAACGGCCTTAATAGCTCGGTCTCGCTTATCCCGCGCGAGCTTGCGGAGTTCTTTGAAAGTATTCATGCGACCATCTTTGGCAGCGTGAATTCTGGGGGCAAATCGAGTAGAATCCATCACCTCAGTAGTCGTGCAGCGAAAGAACCGACGGCTAGCGCCTTGTCGCTCACAAAAACAGGAAGTTCTGAATCCCGATGGAACAGTATTGGGGTAAAGGCGGTACTACAAACCTCATGCAATTCCCTGTCATGCTTCGGGCTACGTCACGTTTACTTTCCCGGCCTCAACGCTTAACACCTGAAAAACAAACATGCTCGATCAAGCCAACTGGAAAAGTGACGCCAACGTCTACGGTTTCCTTGCGCGGTTGTGGATCGCCGAACTCGACGAGACTGTTCTCGAACAACTAGGATCTGGCGATCTCCGTGATGCCTACCTTGAACTGGGCGGAGTCGCTCCATCACAAAACAGTATCGCAGAAGCTGTCGAAGAACTTGCAATCGAGTACTGCGCATGCTTCCTTGGCCCCAAAGGACACTTGCCCCCGCATCAGTCGGTGGTCAGTCACAGTCGGTTTCAGGGCGATTGCCTGAGTTCACTGAATCAGTTCGTCGATATCATCGGCGAACCCAACGGAGAGCTTTTCCAACAACAAAAAATGTTGGATCACGCCGGCGTACAGTTGGCGTTGATGCAGCGAGTCTGTGCTTTCGGAGCTCAATGCGAACCCGATGACATGCAGGCAATTTCTGAATTGCGAGCCCAGTTATGCGACGCTCATTTGCAATGGCTGATCGATTACTGCGAGGTCGCCACGAACAAGACCAGCAGCACTTTCTACCGCGGCTTGTTCAATGTCACCGCCAAATTCCTGCAGGCAGAGCACTCTCCGGTTTAGGTTCGAGATGATGGCTGCGACGTCGCGCGACGCAGTACTGGGCAAAAGAACTGCGGTGAGACGCGCGAGACGCCGTAGCCACAGTTTTTAATCGTCCTGGCGGGATTTACTGACTTGCCACCAGTGATAGTGCTATCGCTTCTCAGCGACGTTGGCAAGAAGTGATCTTGCCCAGATTTCGCAAATTGGCGAAAACTTCGGGCGGTCCAATGGATGGACCGCAACACGATGGGCCTTGATCGGTCAGTCGCGAGCATGGAATCTCATCGTCGATATCGTCATGGAAGGCGTTAAAGATGAAGCAAAAACCTGGCCTGCATTTCCACACGAAACTCTGTCTTTCGTTTAGCGCATTGTTTTGCGTCTTCTGTTGCAGTGCCAATGAGTCAACTGCTCAGGCACAGGGACTGCAAACATCCTCGACCAATCAAACGCAGCGTTACGGACAGTGGACCCCGCCTAACGAGAGCCAGCTTGAACCTCCTTCGGCAGCGCGGCCGACGAAAGAAACGTTTCGCGATCTCTTTCCGCCAACGAACCTGCGGCCCATGGCGGATCGAAGTGCCATGCACTATCCACTCCAGCCTAAAAAACCGGCTCCATTGGCTGAGCAAATCCCCAATGCACGCCCTTTACAGCCGATCACTCAAAACAACTTCATCCAGGGGACCTTCTCACAGGACCCCAGCCCCGGCGGCGACTTTGCCCGCGTCAACCATCACGAAGCTTCGACCGCTGAAGCAGCCATGCCCCTGCCAAAATCGGCGAGAGCTGCGTTCAACGATGTCGCTCCGCAATTCGACATGCAGGCTCAAGTTGCGGACTGGACGAACGAAACGATCGATGAAACTTCCGAATCATCCATGTCGGGCATCGTAGGCTCCATTCAGTCCGGCAGCAAAAACTTCATGGATGGCTTTCAATCAAAAGGCGGCTGGGGCGAAAAGATTGCCAGTTTCTTTACCGGCCAAAACAATCAGACAAAGAAAGTCTTCGGTTCACTGGCGCTGGTAATCGGCGGGTACCTGGCGTTCGTCTGGCTAATGAGAAAATTCAACATCTCATCCAACCGCGGCATTCCATCAGAAGTGATTGAAGTCATCGGCAACGCACCATTTGGACCACGCAAGAACCTTCAACTCGTACGACTTGGCAGCAAACTACTACTGCTCATGAACGGTCCCGAAGGCACGCACCCCGTTGGCGAAATCACAGATCCCGAAGAAGTGGACTATCTGATTTCGCTGTGCAACGGCAAAAGCACCAAGGCGACTCGTTCGGTTATGTCAGTGGTCGACAAGTTAAGCAACCGAGCCTCACGAACACGTCAGGATCCCCGGCGAACTTTACAACCAACGGCACCCGCACCGACGGAGAGCACTTTCTCGACCTCGCAGTTGGTGCAGGCGTTGGAGTCATTGCAAAATTCAAACCGTTCGAACACTGTTTTCGAAGCCTGAGAAACGAATGATTGGCATTCTCAACCCGATTCGATCTGCGATGGCGCCTCTATTGGCGCTGGTAGTGGCGTGTTTGTTTCTATCTGGAAACGCAAACGCATTTCAGTCGCCACTGGCACCAATGCCAATTGGGCTCAACGATGCCGCAACCGTTGAACAGCCACCTGCATACGGCACCCAATCGCCAATCGTCTCCGGGCAAAACGAACTCCCCCCCGAACTGCCTTCGATTGAAACATCGACAGGCGAAGCGACAATTGCTCACGAAGCAGCGCCGAACATCGATCAGCTTCTTTCAAACCAGGCTGAATCGCTAACCACTCCAGAATCACTGCCTTCTTCGATCAAACTGGCCGTCATCCTGGGAGTCCTGTCACTGGCTCCCGCGATCATTTTGATGTCCACCTGTTATGTACGAATCATTGTTGTGCTGACCCTGTTGCGGCAAGCGTTTGGTGTGCAGCAACTTCCGCCAACACAGGTTCTTACGGCGCTGTCACTGTTTGTGACACTGCTGGTGATGACGCCGGTTTGGCAAGAAGTCAAAACAGAAGCCATCGACCCTTACACCCGTGCCGAAGATTCAATTTCGTGGGACGAAGCCTGGAACAAGGGCGTTGCTCCCATGAAGCGATTCATGCTGAAACAGATTCGAATCGCAAAGAACGAAGATTCCATCGCCGTTTTCTATCAAAACCTCCCCCAGGAATCAGCTTCGCAGAGCGAACCGCTACCGACGACGCTTGAAGAAGTTCCGATCAAGATTCTGCTGCCTGCGTTTCTGATCAGCGAACTGAAGGTCGCCTTTTTACTGGGCTTTCAAATTTATTTGCCGTTTCTGATTCTTGATCTGGTCGTTTCGTCAGTCACGGTTTCGATGGGCATGGTCATGCTGCCTCCGACGATGGTTAGCTTTCCACTGAAACTGATTCTGTTCGTGATGGTCGACGGCTGGAACCTTGTGCTGGGAATGTTGCTACAGAGTTTTGGTTGACCGACCAACGACGACCACCCAACTCCACAATCTGAAAACCGAAAACCACACGAAACTTATGGAACCTGAATCAGCAATTGAAGCCAGCCGGGAAGCGATCAAAGTCTGCTTCATGGTCGGCGGTCCAATTTTGGCCGTCTGCCTGATCGTTGGACTTCTGATGGGGCTCGTTCAAGCCATGTCACAAATACAGGACCAGGCTCTGGCATCGGTTCCGAAAATTCTCACGATCCTCGCCGTAGTTGGACTGGCGCTGCCATGGTTTGCAGATCGCATGATGGAATTCTCAAAAGACCAGTTTAGCCGTCCGTTCATGGCCGAAGCTTCAACCGCATGGACCGAACCGACACCAGTGAACTCCGTCCAGTCGTTGCTTGTCGAACCGGAGTCATCGGACGACAGTTACTACCCTCAGTTGAATGCGCCAAAGCTGCAAAACAGTGTCACCGTGCAGCCTGCTTCTTTCAGCAAGCCACGAACCGGGTTGCTACCAAAACATATTGCGCCACAGAAATCAGACCCGAGCCCGGCAACAGGCGCCAGTGAGACTTCGAACCCGTTCTCTTTGCCGAGCTACCGATTCACCCGTCGACCGGGCGAAAATATCGAAGGGTAGGGCAGGGCGGTGGTGTCAGCATTCCTTTTGGTGTTCGTCCGAATCGCGGCGATGATCTTTACCGCGCCGATTCTGGGTAGCAAAGCGGTCTCCGCAAAACACCGCGTGATCATCGCCCTGGTGCTGGCCGTCGTTAGCTTCTCGGCGATGCCTTCGGCGTCTGAAAATTCTTCCATCGATCTCGATGCGAATATTATCGCTCCATTGGCAGCTGAAGCGTCGATTGGAATTTCTCTGGGGCTTGGAACGCTGATCATTTTCTCTGCGGCTCAGATGGCCGGCAACATTTTGGGGCAACTTGCAGGGCTACAGTTTTTCGATCAACTTGATCCAACCACCGGCGGAACCAGCTCACCCGTGGGGCAGCTCTTTGGCCTGACTTCGTTGGCGACCTTCGCACTGATGAATGGTCCCGACCTGGTGGTCGGTTCGGTGTTGCAGACGTTTGTCCAAATGCCGCCTGGAACTTCGATTGCGACAGCAGGACTGCTGGAACTTTTACCACAGATTCTCCAACAGAGTTTCGTGCTGGCGATCAGTGGCGTCGGACCAGGCATCGCAGCCATGTTGGCGACCAGCATCACCTTCGGCTTCGTTTGCCGTACATTTCCCCAGATGAACCTGACTTCGCTGGCACTGGGCTCAAACGTCACCATCATGTTCCTGGCCATCTTTTTGACACTGGGGGGATGCATTTGGCTCTTCATGGACGATCTTGGTCCGGCACTTGAACAAATTCAGTCCGCCCTGGTTGGAGCAGTCCCGGAGGCACCGCGATGAGTTTGCTTGACGAAGAACGCCAACATGAAGCAACCGCCGCCCGGTTAAAACGTGCCCGTGAAGAAGGCGATTCCGCACACAGCCACGAACTGGCAACGGCGATTCAAATGGTCGCGGGCATAGCGGCACTCTGGTTTTGCGCCGCTTCAATTGGCAACGGTTTGCGACAGACCACCATTGGGCTGTGGAGCACAAGCGGCATCAGCACTTCCCCGGATCATGTTGTTCAGGTCTCACAATCACTGCTGTGGACGACCGTCAAACTGGTTCTGCCCTTTTTGATTGCGATTTTTGTGATCGGCACACTGGCACACATGCTGCAAACTCGATTCCATATCGGGCGACCCAAGTTTTCCTTTGCGGCCGTGGTAGGTAAACGCTGGTTTGAGAACCTGTTTTCGGCATCGAGTTTTGGCAAAATCTTCGTTGCGACGCCCAAAGTTCTGATTTCGTTGGGCGTTGGAGCCGCCACAGTCTGGTCGCTGCGTGAATCTTTCTTTTCTTTGGGAAACATGCCCACCAACGTCCTCGCAGCGATGCTGTTGCGTTTGACGGCGACCGTCGGAATGAGTGTCGCAATCTCATTGCTGCTCTGTTCGTTCGTCGACTATGCGATGCAGTGGTATAGCTTCAATCAACGCACACGCATGACCGACCAGGAAATGCGTGAAGAGATTCGGGGACAAACCGGCGATCCTCAGGTTGCGAGAATTCGCCACCAACGCATGAGAGAAATTAGCCAGGAAAACAGTCGCTCGCGGTCGTAGCGATCCGATGATGCAAAAATGCAACATGGTTTTGCCGCGCATTGGTACTGTCTGAACAACACAATATCGTTGGAAAGCGAATATTGTGAATTGACTCAGTGACCAGACTCACAATGGGATTGATTGCCTGAAAAACTGTGCTCTTTGGCGCAATTTTTCGGGGTACGTTTGCATCAACCCATTCTCGAAAGCGCCTCTCATGAATCCGACCTCCCCGGCAAACACGAACGATACATCAACCGGATGGCAGCCAGTCGGCCTGCTTGAGCCTGATCAGCCCGGAACCGGAATTCATTTGCCTGGCGACTCTGCTGCAGTCGCCGCGCCTTCTGTTGAAATCGACGTCACAGAAATTCGCTCGCTTGATGAACTTCGTTCGTATCACTCAACCTGGCTGTCGTTGCTGGAACAAACAGAAGACGCTGATTTCTTTCAAACGCCATTCTGGCTGGAGTCGTGGTTTCAACATTTTGGCACAGGACACGAACTTCGAGTTCTGCTCGTTTCCGAAGGCGATCAACCGGTAGGAATCTTGCCGCTGGTCATCGCACCTTTCAAGTCCAGCCTGGGCCAGTTTCGGGTACTAACCTATCCCCTGGACTGGTGGGGCACCTTCTACGGTCCCGTCGGCCCCAACCGCGAACAAACGCTTCGTGTTGGTCTGACTTACATGCAACAGCAACCCAAAGACTGGGACTTTATCGAGCTTCGATTCGTTAACGCTGGTTCCGAAGAAAGCGGCACCGAATCACCTGACACCGTTTTTGACTCAATGACAACCGCGGGATTTACATCGGTTGTCAAAGAACCGCAGTTTGACTGTGCTCGCATCAGCTTGCCAACGACCTGGGAAGACTATCTCGACGGCCGTCGAAAATCATGGAAAACGAACATCCGCCGCACCGAAAACAAGACGAAGAAACTTGGAAAAATCGAGCACATTCGCTATCGACCGGCCGGCACCAAAGGTGGCCAGGACGATCCTCGCTGGGATTGGTTTGACGAATGTAGTCGCTTGTCAAAGCTGAGTTGGCAGGGGAAGTCGGACAACACGCAGACGTTTGGGCATGCGAACGTCGATCGATTTCTGAGAGCAGCACATCAGCAGGCTGCCGCTGTCGGATGCCTGGACATGAACTTGCTGCTGGTCGATGGCAAAGCAGTTGCCTACCACTACGGCTATCACTGGCGAGGCTATTTCAGCAGTCTGCGTCTCGGTTTCGATCCGCAGTTCTCAAAGCAGGGCGTCGGAACGGTACTGACCAGCCGCATGATTCAGGACAGCATTCACAGAGGAGACCATACCTTTGATTTCCTTCCGGACTGCCTGAAAGCCAAACTGCCGTGGCAAACATCTGTTGATGTTGGCTTCCGATACACAAGTTTTCCATCTTCTTCGGGACGCCTGGGCCTGCTGAGACTCAAACGCTGGTTTGACCGCGAAGTGCGAAAGAAAACTATTGTCCAAACGTAGAACAAAACCCTCACCATTTCCATTGACTAACAACAACGAAATCACCGTGAATACACAACGACTGGTCGGACTAAAAACACTGCTGGACAATCGCGAGATCTGGAACTCGCTTTGGTCCCGTAGTGACGTAAACTATCCCGGAAACCGTGCCGAGAACATTGCCAATTGGATGCTCCATTTCGCGCCAAACAATGAACTGATTCTCAATACGGTTTGGGAAGACGAAAAACTGGTCGCGGCGATGCCACTGTTCAACAAGGGACAGAAATTCGGATTGGCGAACTGGTCACTGACCACAAACTGCTGGGCCGTTTGTGGAGACCTGTTGCTTGACCCGGAGTACTCGAGCGACCTTTTGTGTGAACATCTGGTTGATGGGCTGGGAAGCGAATCCTGGAGCTTGATCAAATTCGAAGGGATCGCCAGCACGTCAAATCGCTGGCAAAGTTTCACCCGTTCCCTGAAAGCAAAAGGGCATCTGGCCCGCGAGTCCTGCGGAGGGCCAATCGCCCTCACCGATGTGCTTCAGGACTGGACTGCCTATCAGGCGAGCTGGTCCGGAAACCATCGCGCCGCAGTCAAAAAAGGCATCAAGCGACTCAACGCGTTGGGGACTGTAGAAGTTGAACGCTTCCAAAGTCCCGAGGACGGTGATTTGAGTGCGGTGTTGACTCAGTGCTTTGAGTTGGAAAATCGGACGTGGAAAGGTGAAGCTGGCACGTCGGTTCTGAAAAGCGACATGCTTGATTTCTTTATTGATGAAGCAACCAACCTGCTCGACAGCGGCATGCTGCATCTATGGCTGCTGAAACTTGATGGTCAACTGATTGCGTTTGAGTATTGCCCCGTCGCCAAAGGGGTCGTCTATTCGAACAAGATCAGTTTCGATCCGGAATTTTCCAGGTACTCGCCGGGCAATGTGTTGCGATTTCATCAACACGAATTCTATCAGCAAGATGAACAGACCCATTTGTTCGACATGATGGGAATCACTTGCAAGAACAAAGCAAAATGGGCGACCCGAACCTACGAAACAAGCAACCTGCTGGTATCCAACGGCGCCATGGGCAATCTGGTCCTGTCGGTGGGTCAATGGCTGAAGCCTCCGGCTACGGACCCTGAGCCAGTACCAAGTCTGGGAGCCATCCGCTATCTCGATGCGGGAACGCCGCTGCCTTTTTGACCAAAGCTGCGCAGTACCGGTTTCTAACCGGTAAGTATTTCAGAATTGTAACCTGCGGAAACCAACCAACCTGAATCCGAAGACTCAAATTCGTTTTAAACTAATCGCCTCAGAGAATTCATCATGTCTATTACACTTGAACGACCAGTCTCTCAATCACAGCCAGCAGTGAAGCCAGCCAGCGAACTGAGGATGGAAATCCTGGAGAACCTCGACATGGTTGAATCTGGCGTGATCGATGCATGGCGTGAGTTGACGGACAATCCGATGAGCAGTCCGGACTGGTTGATGCCCTGGTGGAAACACTATCGCGCGACGAACGATCAGCTGCAGCTGGTTTTCTTTTTCAACGGTGAGGAACTGGTTGCGGTAGTGCCACTTTACCTTGAAAACCAAACGCATTTCAAACTGCTCGGCAGCGGCAAAGTTTGCTCCGACCATAGCGAGCTGTTCATTGCCAGTGAGCAGTGGCGAGAAACAGTTTCATCACGATTTCACGAATGGCTCATCAGCAGCGAGGCTCCCAACTGGAGTTCCCTGAAACTGGAAGCAATTGACCGACTCGGACCGAGTTCCCAACTTGTCACTCAATGGCAAAATGGAGTTTCGGTGCACCAGGAATCAGGTGATTCAGTCTGTTCGATTCCTTTGCCTGGCAGCTGGGACGAGTACCTTGCTTCCCTGAGCAAGAATCATCGCAAGCGTGTCCGTCGTTGGACCCGGCAACACCTGGACACAAATCACGTTCAGCCACGTTGCACCGGAGCTGGCTGGGATTTCGAAGAAGCATTCGAGTGCCTGATTGAACTGCACAACCTCCGTCGCAAACACCTGGCTGAATCAGGGGCTTTCGAAAGCAGTCAATTTCGCGAATTTCACAAAGAAGCGTTGAGTCGACTGGGGGCACGCGGACAGGCAGTGATCTGCGGAATTTTTGTCGAAGACAAACCTGTCGCCATCGAGTACGAATTACTCAACGATGACACGGTTTTCGCCTACCAATCAGGCGCCGACATTGATGCCGGCTTGAGTTCTCCAGGCTCGATTTCAATTCTGGTCCGTCTGCAACTGGCATTGGGCTATGGCAAAAAGACTTACGACCTGATGCGCGGCGACGAAGACTACAAGCAACATTGGGGAGCCCAGTGCGTGAATACATGCAATGTCATGGTCTGGCCAAATACGCTACCTGGCTTTCTGGCCAAATCAAAATTTCACTCAAAGCGAAAACTACGCTCAGTTGCAAAAATGATTCGTCGAAAATAGGTCAAGCTGCGGCGAGCCGCCACAATCGCAATCAATCAAGAAAAGCTTCCAAAGCGGTGCCAGCGACTGCGGCTGACAACTCATCGAAATTCTTCACGGCCTCTGAAAGTCGGTCGGGAGTTGCCTTGCGAATCGTGGCGCCGAGCTCTCTGTCGGGATCAACGCCAAGGAACTTCAGAACTTCCCTGACTTCATGATGTGGATCTGAAAGCAGGTTCTCATACACGACTTTCCTGACGTGCGCAAAGTTGGCTACCGAATTGAGAAACCTTTCGTTGCCCATCATGAATCGTTCTGCGTAATGCATCGCTCGGGGAACATCGAGCTCGATAGGCGGCAGACTACGCTTTCCTTTTCCAAGATTCGCTTTATTCTGCGTCAACTGAATGCGTTCCATGTTCTGTCTGGAAACCGCCTGCTTCAGAAAGTTCTCGCGGGTCATCAACACGATGCGGACCTGTCGACTGAGCCAATGAAGTTCGTCAACGATTTCCGGATAGCTGGCGACCTGAATATCAAATTTGAACTTGAAACCACATGCCTTACGTGGCTGCGACATGATTCTTCGCATGTGCGCCACTGTTTGTTGCGGAGTCGGATTGTCCACAACCTCGTTTTTGAATCCTTTGAATTGGCGGTGGTAGAATCTGTCCTTGAACCTGAAGACATCGTTGTCGGTCAAGTCTTCGTCACTGTCGTTCGGCACGTCTTCCATTCGAATCAGATCGAAATCTTCGCGACGACACAAAATTTCCGGGTGCGAGTGCAGCAGTGAGCACATATACGACGAACCACTTCGCTCCCTGAACCAAATCACAAACGGCGAATCACAGCAGCGCTTGTAATGTCGATTCTTGTATCGAATACTGGGAGCGGAATAAGATTCAGGGATCGTTGTCATTTGAAATAGAATGCATTCGACAAAAGCAGGAAGTGGTAACCAAGGATAGCTCTTGCTAAAGACGACCGCCACAAAGAATGGGAAATACAGGAAAGTGAAAGTTCGTTTCTGCTGGCGCGATGCCATCTTGCACAATTGATTCCCATTTCGGTTCAGGATCTACGGAAAAACAGGGGTTTGCTTGCGATTGCTGAACTGCAACCCAAAACCATCGGCCGCCGACTCAACCCCTACAACCGCAACAGTTAGCACAGGAAGTCGCTACTGGATCCGAATCATTGGTAACCAAAAGCTTCCATATACTCTCGCCAATGGTGATTGATGTCTTCTGCGAATTCGGGATCGACATCGGAAGTTTTGATTTTGTGCCCCCGTCGAGCTTCAAAGTAAGACTCAACGGCTGGCTTGGTGGGTGCAAACTCGCCCAGTTCAAGCTGTTCGTATACTCCCTGCATTGTTCCCGAAGGATCCTCCAGCAACGACTCGAAACGCACTTCAGCAAGTTGGTTCTCTGGAAGCAGTTCCCGCTGCGAAAAATACGCCTGATACATCAGGTCTTTGCACTCGAAAACATAATTCTTCAGCCAGCTGTCATCGTAATTGGGCAATTGAAATCCCTGCAACTCGTCCAGCAATTTCCACAACCGCATCGTCGAAGGCACAACCTTGTACGGATGGCGCGACAAGTGAACGAACTTGGCCTGTGGAAACCATTGAGCCAATTGTTTGATTCGGCCTGTGTGCGGCGGCGACTTCAAAACGAGCCGTTTCGCATCGTAGCGAATCGTCAGCGACTTGATAAAGTGCTCCAGCGTTTTTTGTAATTCGACGCGTTGGTCGGGCTTTGCCAGCGACAGGTTAAGCTGCTGATGGTCCCGGCCGTTGCGATTCGGAAACGCAACACGTCGATAGGGAGTCGGCGCACCGTAGGCACAAAGCGCAAAATCATCTTCCTGGGGAGAGTCTACGCGCACCGACATGTCATCCATCGGTCGCCGTTTTGGAAGGATCGCCCACAACATCGGACCCAGCAAGTAGCGGGTCACCAAAAAGTGATTTGGCGTGAAAGTATCAAGCGTATTGGGATACGCAAACCGACTGTCCAGAGACAGCAGTTCGTGCATCAACGTCGTTCCGGATCTCCAGTGCCCGACAACAAAAATCGGAGGATGTTCGATTGGTGTGTCAGTGATCCTTTTATGCAACAGTAAATGCTGCGTTGCAGCAGCGGCTGAATTGAGCAAACTACAACCGCCAACGAGTACCGTCATTGGATACTTCAGCGGATGAATCTGAAATCGATTCTCGCGCAGCAACGAGAGATAGTCGCCACACTTCATGCCGCTCCAGAATCTTGGAGCCCAGGGTGGATACCAGTTGGCTTTCGGTTTTTGCTCGGGTGCTTGAGCCATCGAATCGTGATTTGGGGCATCCCGCCCCGGAATTCGCTTTTGTAACAATGGAGTTGATCAGGCTGCGTCGCCGAAAATCTTACCGTCTGGTGTCGTTAGCTTAAACAGGCCAAAGATCTCTTCCCGTGAAAGTCCACGTTTGGCAGGCTGCTCCTCATCGGCAAGAATCTCCCGGAATAGCTCGCGTTTGGCTTCCAAAATCTCATGAATTCGTTGCTCAATCGTGCCTGCCATGATCATTCGGGTCACCGTGACACTGCCCGCAGCACCAATTCGATGAGCACGATTAATTGCCTGGTCCTCGACAGCTGGGTTCCACCAGCGGTCATACAGGAATACGTAACGGCAAAATTGCAGATTCAACCCGACACTTCCTGCTCCATAGCTCATCAGCAAAACATGCCGATCAGGATCTTCCTTGAACTCCTTGAGGATCGGCTCACGCTGTTTCGACGGAATTCGCCCGTGATATTCCAGAGGATTGAATTCCGCGACCTGACCGCTGATCTCCTTGATCGAATCGACCCACTGACTAAAAACGATGGCTTTCTGACCGCTGGCTGCGATCTCTTCCATGTCCGCCTTGAGTCGCTCAATCTTGCTGCTGGTTTTGGTTGCCGGATCGAAGTTACAAATCTGTTTCAGGCGAAGCACCAATTCGAATACGTGCTTGATCGTGATTTCCTGCCCCATCTCATTGAGCCTGATCACGCCATCCTTTTCGGCCGAATCGTAAGTTGACTGTTGCTCCGGAGTGAGCGCAAGTTCCGCGTCGCGCATCAAACGCGGCGGCATGTCTTTCATGACCAGATCCTTCGTCCTGCGAATGATCAGATCCTGTACGCGGGAGCGAATCTGTCGGGCCTCAAGACCAGAGTGCACGGTGCCTGGAGAAACGAACTCACAAATTCCAACCAGGTCTTCGATGCTGTTTTCGATCGGAGTCCCCGTGATCGCCCAGCTTCTTTTTCGCTCAATCTGCTGGATGACTTTGGAGGTTGAGTTTGACCTGTTTTTGACTCGCTGAGCTTCATCAAGCACGACCAGATCAAATGGTGGATCAAGTTGCGTCACGGTGCCTTCATCACGAATCATCAATTCGTAGTTCGCGATCTTGACCATCGGACGATCCTGCCTCCACTGCCAGTCGCGATTGGCCTGCGAGCCGGAAACGGCCCCAACCGTTATCTCGGGCGCCCAGGTTTTGAACTCCCGAAGCCAATTCGCCAACAGTGGCTTGGGACAAATCAGGAGAATTCTTTTCGCGGCACCGGTTCGCAACAGCAATCGTATCGCCGTGATCGCCTGCATCGTTTTGCCGAGCCCCATTTCGTCAGCAAGGATCGCGCTGTAGCGGGGAAACAGGAACGCAATCCCTTCGTACTGAAAGTCGAAAGGCTTGAACGGAAATCGCATCGTTCGATTGGTGAGAATCGATTCCAACGGTGGCTGCAACGTAAAGAGCAGTCGATCCTCAAGTTTGATCACGTCTTTCGGTGGCTTGATTCGAGTCCTGCTCTCGCTTGGCTTTCCGGAATCGATCGCGTTTGGACCGCTTGCCCGGTCTGTCGATTGCGGCGCAGTCACCGGCTCCGAATCCTGAGGCTCAAAGAAGTAGCTCGAGATTCTGGGTGGCTTTTGCGCTGACCGGGCTGAGACGACGGGTAACTTGTCAAACGAACAATCGTCAAGAACTTCGTTCCTTGCGAACTCGACTGCTACAAACGCAAGTCCGAAATTCGAAACGAACTCAATGGGATTCGACATTGGCATACCGCTACGAGGGTTTGTGTTGTCGAAATCAGGCTGCATCGGATTGCCGGGCAACTTGCTGGGCTTCGACAATCGCCTGACGAATTCTTTCGAAAGGCTCGTCCAACGTCAGCGTGGTCGTAAAACGATCGCAAGCTTCCTTGACGAATTCAAACTGCTCAAGGTCGGTCGTAAGAACGCTGACCGTTAGATGATCGACGCCAAATTCAGGATACTGAACTGTCTTGATCTCGATCACTGAGGGATCTTCCTCAGCTTCGGTGACCATCAGCACGGGCGTCGCGATTTCGCCCGCAAGCTGCCTGAGCTCGGGTTGCTCAACAAACAGAAGTTCAGGCGTGATCGAGCATTTGTTAACCAGGGCCGCGCCAATCAGGTCGCAGTAGATATGGCTTTGATAGGTCTGCCCGTAAAGAATCTTCTGCGTTCGGTTTTCGGTTACCGGAGCAGTGCAGTGGAACTCGGTCGGTCTCCCGTCCTGATTGACCAGCAACAAGCCGCCAGTAAAACCAAGCCCTTCGTTAGAAACGACTTCAAGAAAACCATAATTGATCGAAGCATCCATGCCGTGTAACCGATCGCCATTTTGGGCGATTCCAAAACCTGTTGTAATCCACGATTTTTCAACTCGTCTCGCGACGACGTGGAGTAGCTGGCCTGTCAATACGCTGTATCAACTTTTGCAGAAATTCCCTTTTCCTCAGTGCCAACCCTCATTCCATCGGTGCGCGAACCGAACCGCTTGAAATGCGTATAGACGACGACATTTCCCTGCCGAACCGGCATTGGCGTTACAAGCCAACCAGTGTCAAACGCCATTGTGAAGGTTTGATGATCACAATCATTAGTCGCTCAAATGTTTTTTCAAATGTCGGAATACAACTTTGAAAAAGACAATTCCTCGACACTGGCACTACTGGCGTTTATACTGGGGTGTAAATCATTGTTACGATTATTCCTTCCGTGTCGGAGACGCAAACATGCAAAACGATTCTCAAGATATTTCCCCCATCTTCCGAATCGACGTCACTCAGAGTGCTAGCGAACCGCAAATCGAATCAACTCCCGATCAGCACCAGGCGACCGTCACCATGTTGTTGGAGCAACTCGTTGTTGGCCAGGACCGCCAAAATGAGCTTTTGGAAGAGATGGTCGAACAGATGGGCGCCGCTCAACGTCAACGCTCAAATGAACTGCACAACTGGAAGGAAGCCAATCCTGTTTTGTCGCGGCGATGTCGCGCAGCTGCGGAAGCACTTTCTCAAGTGCAAACGGAATTCCTGCACAATCTGACTTTCGAAGTCCAGGACAACTACGAAAACATGCTCGACGGTGAGTTCGTGATGAACGAGTTCGTCGATCGTTACGGCCCACGACTGGCCCACCTCAATGGCGTTTTGCAGCTCCTGTCCCAACTCAGCGGACGACCAGCCAACGCAGAGTAGCCGATCAAAAGAAGCCAGACTAACTATCTGTTGATTCGAAGAAGCCTCGTCATGTGACGAGGCTTTTTTCGTACCGCTGACTCACTCATTCACTGGGTTCAAATCATGGCCATGGAGCCGGCACCACGCCTTCGAGTGACTTTTCAAGCGCTGCGTGGAATGACTTGTCGTCGAGTTCACGGCGAACCAGTTTTGCGAATTCCCCAGCCTCTCCTTTTCTGTCGTTAACCGCCAGAAGTGCTACCAGCATCGCTGCTTCCCTGGAAAAGCGCTTGGTAACATGTTCCATATGCGAAGCACTCAAAACGCCATCATTGACCCTTTTTTTACCCGCCTGATACTGTTCGATTACTGATGACAGTGCTTCTTCGAACGCGATATACCTACCACAAATTTCGTATTCTTTAGCTCGCACCAGCGCTGGTCGCGCCAAACCAAAAACACTCTCCGCTTTCTTTGGCTGCTTTTTGTCCAACGATTTAAAAATCGTCACTGTATTTTGATCCTCGCCCAGATTGGTATTGATCGCCTCCATATCATGAAACCACTCGCGAACCTCTTTCCCTGCAATCACTTTCTTCGCCGCATCGTCACGAATCTCTTTCAGTTTTGCGATCGCAGGCGGGTACTTCTCACCAAGTTCAATCCAATAGGAAAGCGCAAAAGACAGCCGCACTCCGTATTGCGCAGGTTGAATCTCCAATGCGTGCTCATGAAACCATACATGCTTTGAAAGAGCCCTTGAATATTGGCGCATCTGGGCATCCGCACGAGCTTCACTAAGTATGGCTCCGGGATCAGGATCTTCAGGAGGCGTCCATTCATCGGTCTGAACGATCAAATTCATCACGACAAGAAGAAATATGAAAACTTGCATCAATTGTTCCCTGGTCGGTTCAGGTTATCCAACAGCGGTGACATCTTCATCGGTTATACCATCGTCGCTTGCCCCGCCACAACACCGCCTATTGAGTCATCGAACTTGTCGAAATTTCGGCCAACTCATAACCTGCGCGGTATTCGCGAGACGTCAACTGACTGGCTGTTTCGTTGTTGAGCACCTGCTCAGATTTTGTATCGAATTTCAAATCAGCGCCGAGCGTCAATGCCGCTCCGGATTCAACATCGATACCGTTAGCCAGCAGATGATCTTTGAGCCGACGGAAGGAGTCTCTGAAGATGTCGCTTTCGCCTTCGAGCGTTGACTGGATGTCCGACAAAGCGACATTCTCACCCATTTGATGCGACACGCCTCCCGTGTGGCAGAGCGCACTTGATAAATGACCTTCCTCAATGGGTCCGTTGAGCTTGCTTTGATCGTTCGCTGAAACGGCATCGAGAAAGTTCGCATAGTGGTCGCCACTGCCGTCCCACTGCCTGAGCAGTTGACTGTCGCTATCGAATGCTTTGGCCGATCCGTAAGAAGGCACAACGACATAACCATTCTCACACTGAATGATGACACCAATTTGCGAACCACGGTAACGGTCCATATTCCGATCCCAGAATTTCTCACTCGTCGAAACAACAGGCGTTTGAAACTGTTTGGCTTTTGGCAGTCCGCGTGTTTCGAAAATCAAAGGCGCTTCAGGATAATCATGGATCACCGTTTGAGTATTGGGAGTATCGCCTGCGTCGTCATAACCCAGTCGTCCACCGATACTGAGCACCCGTGGCGAAATCGTGTCATAGCCCAGAAACCAACGAGCAATATCCATCTGATGAATGCCCTGGTTTCCCATGTCCCCATTACCCGTATTGAAATCCCAGTGCCAATCGTAGTGCAACTTCGGCCGCAACAGGTCTCGCTTTTCGGCAGGCCCACACCAGAGGTCGTAGTCGACATGCGCAGGAACCTGCAGTGGAGCATCGAGTTTGCCGATACTTTTGCGCGGCTTGTAACAAGTCCCAATGGCGTATTGAATTTTCCCCAACGCTCCACCTTGCACCCACGCCACGGCCTCCTGCAAACTCGGGCTCGATCGTGATTGAGTGCCGCATTGAATGACACGATCATATTTCTTCTGAGCGTTTGAAAGCTGACGGCCTTCCCACACGTTGTGTGAAACTGGCTTCTCGCAATAGACGTGCTTCCCCGCCATCGCGGCTCGGATTCCCATAATCGAATGCTGATGATTGGGCGTGGCAATCGAAACGGCATCGATATCTTTTTGCTCAAGCAACTTGCGATAGTCGACGTATTTCGCCACCGCTTTTCCATCAGCCCGTTTGCCAAGCAACTTCTCGTCACAGTCACAGTAAGCAACGACGTGTTCCCCAAGCCCACGGATATGATCTTTGCCTCGATTATTCAAACCGATGACACCGCAACGAATCTTTTCATTGGCCCCCATCACTCGCCCGTAGGAAACTGCAGGCAAGCTGATCGCTGCTCCAACTGCAAACGATGACTTTAGAAAACTTCGGCGTTTCATCGGCATTTCATGCTCCGTTTTCGAAGGGAATTTCGACGCCGCATTATAGCTGCATTGGTTGCCTAAAACGAACGAAAGATCAATCCTGCTGATCCATCTGCCCCATCTCTTCGAAGACCGAACGATATCCATTGACGGATTCGAAGTACTGAAACAACGCGCCGTAAAACTCGTCGCTGCCGAGTGTTGCACTGTCACCGATAACGATCAGCTTTCTGCGAGCCCGGGTAAGGGCCACGTTGGTACGGCGATAGTCCTTCAGAAATCCGATTTCGCATTGCCCGTTGGAACGCACAAGAGAGATCACCACGACTTCTTTCTCGCGTCCCTGAAACCCATCAACCGTATCGACTTCGATACCCGAGATCTCCGCAAGTTCCCCGGACTCTGTCCTGACTTTTCGGAAGAGTGCCCGTAGCTTGCGAACTTGAGCCGCATACGGAGCGATCACGGCAATGTCATCGACGTTAATACCCTGTGCAATCAACTGGCGGACTTTGAAAACGACAAACTCAGCTTCACGTTCGTTCATTTTGCTCAAGCCTTCAGGCTCGATCATTTCATCCCAGCTGGCACCAGCGCTGTCAAAAAACTCGACTGGCTTTTCGGTCTCGGCAGAGGGATCAATTCCTGGAAGGTCGCAAAGCAAATGCCCGACCACGTGTTCATCAGCAACTAGTTTCCCATCGTAAAACCGATCGGACGAAAATCGCATGATGTCTTCGTGCATCCGGTACTGCCGTGTCAACAGACGCGTCGTCGAATCGCCATAGAGTTCCATCAGCCGTTCCAACATACTGATCGAGTACCCTTTTGCAGTTGCCTCTTTCGAAAGGACCGTTGGCGGCAACTGAAACGGATCGCCCGCAAGAATCAAACGATCGCTCCGCATCACCGGAACCCAACAGCCGGGCTCGGTTGTTTGACAGGCTTCGTCAACGACCGCGGTTTGGAACCAACGATCGCCCAGCATCTCTTCGTTGAAAGTTGTCGTCGCACAGATCACATCGGCTCGATCAAGAATTGACTCAACTGCCTGACGTTCAAGTAACTTCGCATCCGAGAGCAACCTCCTGGCGTCACGTCGAAGTTCCTGCTTCTCGCCACGGACCGGTTTCCCGCGCGTCCAACGATCGGCTTTGCGAAAAAGATCCTGCGCTTCACGTCGCATGTCCCGAACGATTGGCGCATTTTCATGATGCTCGGCCAATCCATCGAGTGAATGTTCACGCAACGATTCCGTGACCCGAGCCGGATGACCAAGACGAACCGCACGGACACCTTCAGCCACCAAACGTTCCAGCAAATTGTCGACGGCCGTGTTTGAAGGCGCACAAGCCAGTACTTTTTCTCCATCGGCAACGCACTCACAGATGCACGCCACCACCGTAGTCGTTTTGCCTGTGCCCGGCGGACCATGAATCAGCGCAAAGTCATTGGAAGAGCAGACGAACTGGACGCACTCCTTTTGCGTCGCGTTCAACTCGATTCGGGAACGCAGCGCCTGCGGCTCGGCTGGCAGCTCGCGATACGTTGGCTTTCGTTCGCCCATCAGGATTTCACGCATCTGGCCAAGCCTGCCTTTGGAAATCCGAACCGTATCGACTGCGGCAAGGTATCGCTGCCGAGTCACTTCATCGGCTGTTAAATCGACGCGAAAGACTTTTCCTTCTGGCCACCGATCGAGTGCGACTTCGATGGAGTCATTCCTGCGACCGCTGACCACTCCGGTGAGCGATTCGCCGGAATCTTCGCCAAAATTGGACACCACAACCGGAGAGCCAACTTTCAGTTTGTGCCATGGCATGGGTCGTTCGCGATTGCGTCGATGGAACTTGACGAGATGGCGTCCGCCCAGCCCACTGCGATGATCTTCGATGGCCAGATCCGTGATCGTCTCGCCACTTTTCTCGGCGTGAGCAGCGCCAAGCCGTTTGCGACGCTCGGCCATGCGTTCGATTTCAGCTTGCGACTCCAGCGCAATGCACTCCACCAGGTTAACGAAGTGACTTTCAATTTCGACCGATGGTAGTCGGGCTCGGCGACGAGACATTGACTGGACTTTGTGGAAAAATGAATGACGCTTGCGTAGGTGGCATGATCAGAACGTGAAACACCGGCTGAAAGCCTGTCACTTTCTAAACTTCTTCCGGGAAAAATTTGGCAATCGTTTCCTTGCCAGGCGGCTTGGTGATAAACGAAGTCACAACCATCGCCAGCATGGCACACAGGAAAATCGCAACCACGGGCATGACTGCGAAACCCGTCCCCGGTATCTTCAGCACGTAGCCATGACTAAATCCATACTCCGCATCCCGAAACAGCATGAACCAACTTCCGGCTGCTGCCAGGATTCCCGAAACGGCACCCGCCGCGGTAAGACGCTTCCAATACAGAGCTGCAAAGACGATCGGAAACAGAGCTGCGAATCCGGAGAAGCACCAAACACCCAAAACGAACACACTCAAGTCATACTGCGCCAACACGTAGGTCACCGCAACGATCACAACAATGAACACACGTGCAATCCAGACCTGAGCCCGGTCAGAGAAAGTATCCTTGCCGCCATAGTGCGTCACGATATCGTTTGTGAACATGCTGCCGATACACAGAAACTGACTATCGAGCGAAGACATAATCGCGGCCAGAATTCCTGCCGTTAGCAAGCCTCCCAACAGAGCCGGCGTCTGTTCTTTCACAAGAAATGGCAGCACCTTGTTTGCATTGCCAGCGATCTCAGGCGGGATTGGCTGCGTCGATGCCCAGATTCCGATCAAAACACAGGGCACCCAGACGATCATGATGAAAATTGGATGCATCACAACGGACAGCTTGAAACTTTTGGCACTCCTGGCCGTTAGCCAATGCTGAAACAGATGAGGAAACATTCCCACTGACAACGGAATCAACATGTAAGTGAAGAATATCGTCGGACTCATGCCGATTCGTGACTTCAATTCAGGACTAACCTTTTCGGTTGCCAGGGCAAGGCTCTCCATGAGCGTTTCCCCCTGACCAATTTTGTCAGCAAGGACGAAAAACGTCACCACGCCCAGCACCATAAACACGATCGTCTGAAATGCATTGGCCCAGGCCGTTCCACGCATTCCGCCAAAGAAAACGTAGCTCAACACGACAACACAAATCAACAGGCTTCCCAGCCATTTCGGCAGCCCCCCAGCGAGAGGCCCGTCCCCGGGAAAAATATCCGGGAAGGCACCCGCAGTCATCGCCTGGATCACACCACCACCAGCCATCACGCCAATCAACAGATAGGGAATCACCAGCATCACCAAAATCGGAAACAGCAACAGTCCCACCAGGTCGCTGTCGAGTCGATCACGAAAGAACTGGCACTGCGTGGAGTAACCATACTTTCGCCCAAAGCTATAAATTTTGACACCGATCACGAAGAAGCAAAGCGAGTGAATGATGCCACTACTGGAGGCCAGCATGCCGTACACACCGATCCCTTTTTTGAACGCTTCTCCGGAAGAACCCACGAGCGCGAACGCCGTCATCGTTGTCCCGAAGATACTCATCAACAACAGAAACGGACCGATCGAATGGCTAGCCAACAAATAGTCGCGCTTCGTGCCGCGAAACAAGCGACTGGCAAAGAACCCCAGAAACAACAGCAGGGCAAGGTAAACGAGAATCACTGACAGGCGAATCTGGCCTTCGTTAAGTGCGAGTAACAGTTCCATCAGTGGACCTCCTCGACTTTGGAATCGACTTCAAAATCTTCATCGAGACCCTTTGGCCACGCAAAGGTGCAAACCAGAAACCAGAAGACACCTGCCACCAGAGAAAGGCAGGCGTGATAGAACAGGCCAATGGGCATGAAGCCGAACACCAGCGATCTGTCAGTCCAGTTCCAATAGTCCTGGTGAGCGATTAACAGGGCAGCAACTAACAGCCAGATCAGAATTTTCATGAAGGCTCGCAATATGCAGATTAATTCCGCCTGCAGTTTAGCCGCAACAGGTCACGAAAAGTAGTCCCGGTCGAATCCGAAACAGGGTCAATGAGGTAAGCAGGATAAATCGTTACGGTTGTTTCTGAGGATTTTTCCCCTGATCGCATGATTTACGCAACAAGCCAATTCACAGCCTGCCGCTGTCACGCAAGAATACGGCAATTCCTTAACACCCCAAACCAGGTTCATCGACGATGAAAAGAAACGAACCCGCCTCTCAATCAGTCAACCTTTTCCCCGTTATGGCCCTCTCGTGCCTGACCCTGCTGGGCGTGATCGTTGGTTTGGTAATGCTGTTCGGCCTACACAACAAGATCCAGAAAGCTCCTGAAATGGAAACCATCGTCGTCGCCGACGAGATTGGAGAAATCAAGCTGGACAAGAGCCTGGTTCGCATCAACCTGATGAAACGGAACTCAGACGGCGGCATCGAAAAAATGCAGGAAGTCGAACTACCGCTGGACAAGTTTGCTGCTGCCTACCCTCGACTACAATCGTTCATGGATCAACTGATCGAAAAAGAGATCATTACCGAACAGTGAATTCTTCCACAGGCAATCCATGATCACCGCCGCCAGAATCATCAACTCGATTTTAATCCTGGTGATTGCTGTCGGAGTGTACAAGCTGTTGCTGGCGAAGCTTGAGTTCAGAGAATTTTTGAAGCAAATAGCTCCAGTCGAAAGGGCGATCGGAATCGATGGAGTCCGTGATTCCGAGTCCATAAAAATACGTAGCATTGAAACTGGCGTTCCCGGCATTCAGGCATGGCGAGCACTGGAACCTGAAAACATGGCGCTGTGGATAAGAACACGGACTCCAGTAGCCAGTGCGGTTGATCCTGTTTCAAGCAGGCTTGCGGACAGGGTGAACGAACCAGTTGACTACGGAACCATCTTCACTCATCAATACCTGATCGGCAAACGTTCGGGTGGGGAAACGTTATCAAACCGAAGCGACGTGGACTCGTTGCGGCACGCATCCCTGATTGACGACATCGATCAGCAAAATTTTCTCAAGGCACATTGGGATCAATTCGAAGTCGTTTCTCTGGTGGGCGAAAAAACGCAGACGATCGCCCCTTCGGATTCGATCAAACTTCTTCAAATCATCGTCCCAAAAGATTTGCAAACGAAGTTTGAGTCGGAAGTTCCCGATTTGGCCAGGAAACTGCAGCGAAAACAATGGGTACTGATTGAGCTTAGCTGCGGACAAGTCGACGTACTCCATGCCGACAAGATCAGGGAACTGGAAACCGAAGCACAGTTCGGAGATGCCGTAGATGGGCGATGAAACGCCAAAAAGGAAATTCAAATGGCAAACAGGGATCTCAAGCTTCCTGTTGCTCATTTTGGCAATCGCAATTTGGCTCGCTCACAACGAGCAGCGACACAGGAACGCGTTGCTGAAACGAGAGCTGTTTCGCATTGTACAAATTCAGGAGGAGGTGCAAACATTGATCGAAACGGCGAAAACAAGCAGATCGAAGAATTGAATCCTTCATTAGCTGAGCCGATGTGGATGCAGTTGGACGTAGATCTCCTGGCACTCCGCCAGCACGGATTCCAAATGCGATGGAACATCGATCTCCTTGCGGCGATACTCACCAAAGCCAGTGGTCTTGTAGACTTTCGCATACCAGTGACTGGCCCACGCTCCATCAGTTTCGCGGGTACCCTCTGACCACGCGAGCATACTTTCGCTGAACGGAACGTCCAGTGTTTCGCATAACAACCTGACCATTCGTGGCGGATCTTCCAGAACATCACGACCGTCGATTACAGGCAGCGTCTGACTCGATCGGCGAAACAAATCCAGCTGCTGAGGCAACCCGGTGTCGCGAACCTTCGGCGAAGGGATGAACTCTATCAGGGAGGTCAACATTTCTTTGGGTTCGCGGATCAAAAGACAGTTCGTCAACGAATCGACCCAGTCGATCGGCATCCCTGGCAGCAGGTGGTGTGCCATGTGCTTTTGATACCAATACGATTTCCCATTTGGAATCGGGCCTGTCAATGTTTCAATTCGTTCCTGCAGATCTGCCGACTGCGATGCCAAAGTTTCCCTTCGACCAGGATGGTCCAGACCGGTTTCACGCAGGTAATGTGCGTACATTGGTTCATCAGAAACATGACAGTCGTCGCGACTCTCCCAGGAACGCATCATGGCAGTGGAAATATTGCGTGGCCCGGACCACATCGCAATTGTTTTGGGCATTGACCTAACTCACAAACGAAAATTACATTTGATATAGTATCACGGCTCACTTCCACATTCAGCATTCGCGCCATGAGTAACCAACTTCCTGCCCAACCGGAATTCAATCCGTATTCGACACCCGCAGTCGATACTTCGCAAAACATTCCATTTTCGGAAATGCAACTTGGGCAGTACGCCACGGTCCGCACCGGACTGAAGCTGATTTACTATTCCATTGCCGCCGTGGCAATCATCGCAATTGTGATTACGTTCATCGGATTGGCCAGCGCTGGGTTCATGGCTCAATCAGTCAATGCAGGTGTAGGGGCAGCTGAACTTGGCTTTGCAGGGGTGTTGTTTGCTGGTGGCACTGGCATCCTTATCGCAGGAATTACTTCAATAATCGGTTTTTGCATGTGCGCCACTTGCCCCAACCCCAATGAGAAAACTCTGGCGATCGTTTCGATCGTGGCTTTCTTTATTAGCTTTGGCGTTTCGATACTCTCAGGCATACTCGAGGCTGCCGGAGCAGGATTATCGGCGATCGTGGCTCTTCCGATCGTCTCGAACATCGCTCAAATTGTGTTCATGGTGACGTTTTGCCTTCTGTTGAAAAGGATCGGCTCCAACATCTCCAGTGCCCCTCTTGAACGAAGATCAAAATCAGCACTGGTATGGTTTGGGCTGCTCGTATCCACAATGGTTGTCGGGTTCATCGCCATGGTGGTAATATTGCCTTTTGCTCCTGATCGAGACGTTTTCGCAATCGGTGCAGTCATTCCAGGGTTGGCAATCATCGTCCTGGGGTTGGGCACCCTGTTTCAATCTCTTGCAATGCTTCGACTGGGCATTGTTGAACTGACTCCAAAGCATGACTAAGCACAACAAAATTGTGATCCTCACCGGAGCCGGAATTTCCGCCGAATCTGGCATCCGCACATTTCGTGATGGGAATGGTCTCTGGGAAGACCATCGCGTGGAAGATGTCGCATCGCCAGAAGGTTATGCCCGAGATCCGAAACTGGTTCTGAATTTCTATAACCAGCGAAGACAACAGTTGCTTTCCGACGAAGTGAGCGAAAACGCAGCCCACATGGCGCTCGCGAAACTGGAACAGGAACATCCTGGTAAAGTTTTGCTGGTGACGCAGAACGTTGATGATCTGCACGAACGGGCAGGAAGCAGGAACCTGATCCACATCCACGGCGAACTGTTGCAGAAACGTTGCTCCCGTAGCGGAGTGGTCTCGGAAGTCCGAACTGACCTGAGCGTCGAAGACATTTGCGACTGCTGTAGTTTGAAGGGCACCCTACGCCCCAACATCGTCTGGTTCGGCGAGATGCCTTTTGCGATGGAGCAAATCGAATCAGCACTGCAACAGTGCGACCTGTTTATCTCAATTGGAACTTCTGGTGCCGTCTATCCGGCAGCTGGATTCGTCAGCGTTGCCAATGCTTGCGGAGCCGAAACAGTAATGCTCAACCTCGATCCAAGCGACAATCAAGTTTCGTTTCAGCGAGGTGAGTTCGGTCCGGCAACCGAAATTGTGCCGAAGTTCGTGGCAGAACTGCTCTAAGCTTGCGTTAGCAATGCACTGCACTGAAAGCTGGCTGCTGCTGCGAGAGGCAATGAAACGATCCCAGGCCAACAGCGAGATTGCGCGAACCCAATGGATGGATGTTCCGATTGGTGAACAGTGAGTCCAGTACATCAATCGCCGCCTTGTCCTCAGGCACTTCAAACTGCGGCACGAACACTGACTCATTCGTAATCAGAAAATTACAATAGCTCGCGGGAATCTGACGGCCACAATACTCAAACGGTTGCGGCAACATCAATGGGACGAGATTCGCTTCCGGCAACTCGTGTTCAAGCGCGGTCACATTTGCTGACAACGCCTCCAACCGTGCATCGGATTGATCGACCCAGGCATGCACAATCGTATCGTCGTCAACGAAGCGAGCCAACTGATCGATGTGTCCATCCGTATCATCGCCAGGCAGTGTTTTGCATTCACGATCGTCGCCGGGCAACCAGACAACTTTGCGACAGCCCAGCCGCTCAATCAACACCGACTCAACTTCGGCCTTCGATTTCCCTGCGTTTCGGTTTGGATTCAAAGCACAGGATTCGGTTGTCAGCAAAGTGCCACTCTGGTTGACTTCGATCGCGCCACCTTCGAAACACAAACCGCCCGCCACGTTTCGAATCCCAAGAAAGTCAGCAACTTTCTTTGCGACCTGCTGATCCAAATCAAACGGAGGATACTTGTCGCCCCAGGCGTTGTAGTACCAATCGACTGAGACCAAATCACCCGACTCAAGATCATGCACAAACGTTGGAGCGTAATCACGAGCCCAGGCGTCGTTGGTGGCGATCGAAACAATTCCAACATTCGCCGCCTTGGATAACTTCGCGGCAACCACATCGATCTGGTCGCCGGGAACCAACACCCGCACCTGCTGACTTTCGGCGATCGCATGGACCAGCGCGGCGAATTCCGACTGCGCTTCTGCCAGGTTCTGCGGCCATGTTTCGCGGTTGTGAGGCCAACTGAGCCAGATTGCTGATTGCGACTCCCATTCAGCGGGCATACGAAAACGACTCATGGCTGATCCTTCGCCATTTATCGTGAAGATTTCGATTGGAAAAAACGTCGCATAAAGCGATCCCAGATCCAATACTCGAAAAACATCATTATGATGGGCAGAGCGAACTGCAATGGCTGGTAGATTCGGTCATCGAGCGCCGAAGTTCTGGGCAGGAATGCTCGCACAAAGATTCCGTTGGCGACGAACAATGCGACCATAATCATGCCCGCAACCAGCGTGAACGTGCAGCCGTCGAGGCGGTTGGATTTTTTTGATTTTGCCATCAACCTGAACAGTTGGACGAATGAGCGAACCGCAACAGCCCGACAATTCTGACCACGATACTCCGCAAAAGCAACCGTCATCAGGGATGACTTTGGGACTCTTTGTCTTGCTTGTCGTGTGGGCCATTTCGATTGCAGTGGGCACCGTGATTTTCGGAACCACCCAGGACTGGCGCAAACCGATGCTGGTGTTGCTTCCGATGACCCTGTTTTTAGCGTTATGGGCGGGACTCCTGTTGAGAAAACACAGTCGGCGGCCGAAGTAACGTGACAACAGGCTTCGAAGCTGAAAAGTTTGAGCTACAATGGTGAGGTAGAACATCTTTAACGCGTTGCTCAGGTCACACCGTTCATGTCGGTATTAATTTTCGCTCAACAATCCCAATACACTCTCGCCTACGCACTGATTTTCGCAGTCGTGTTTCTGGGGTTTCTTGTCGTTTGCGTCCCTCGTCCCCGAAAGAAGGCGTTTCGATCCGCTGAAGATGAAAAAGAGGCAATGAAAAAAGCGGAGCTTGGCAGAGTCCGAGCCAAGAAGAAGAAAGCTCGTGACAAGAAAAACAAAAAGCGAAACAAGGCGCGCAAGAAAGCGCTCAAACGCCAGGGTTAAGCAACTGTGGCTGCGGCGTCTCGCCGCAGTTCCTTTCGATCCAATACTGCGGCGAGACGCCGCAGCCACGATTATTTGCCGTCTGCTTTAACAAAAAGCTC
>CAYUNP010000055.1:15829-27691 GCA_964446085.1 uncultured Pirellulaceae bacterium | reverse complement strand
AACGACTCGATGGAGACCCTTTCATGGGGCCGTGCCACGTTATCAGTGCGTTGCACTTCCAGCGTCTTGAGGAGTGCGAATGCTCTCCACCATGTCAACAATTTCCTGCGGTGGCGGAGGTGTCACCATGGAGACAGCCGTAGCGACGGCGAAGTTCAGCAACATGCCAAGGAATCCGATTCCTTCGGGTGAGATTCCGAACCAGTAATTCTTGTGATCAACAACAAACTGAAAATAAACGATGTATCCAAGAGTCAATCCGATTCCGGCGACCATGCCCGCGATGGCACCTTCGCGATTGATTCGCTTTGAGAATATGCCCATCAGGATGGTTGGAAAAAACGATGAGGCTGCCAAACCAAACGCAAAGGCGACGGTTTTTGCTACGAATTCTGACGGCGGATTGATGCCGAAGTACGCTGCGATCGCCAGGAAAGAGAACGAAGCAATTCGTGCCGAGAAAACTTCCTGTTTGTCGCTCATGTTTGGGCTGACGATCTTCTTGAGCAAGTCGTGCGAGATGGAAGTCGAAAGCACCAACAGCAAGCCAGCCGCTGTTGAAAGCGCCGCCGCAACGCAACCGGCCATCACCAACGCGACGACCCACTTTGGAAGGTCCGCCATCTCCGGATTGGCCATCACCAGAATGTCGCGGTCGTAGTAGACTTCGTTTGGATTTTCGGTCAGCGAGTTCGTGACTTTACGAGGTTGACCTTCGGGCCGTTCCGCGGCAAAGGTGGGTTTCTTGTCAAAGGCGTCACCGGCATGATGCTGCATGATGCCGTCGCCGTTTTTATCAACCCAGGCGATTAAGCCGCGGTCTTCCCAATTGGTGAACCATGTTGGCGCCTTCGAATATTCGCAGTTGTGAATTTCGGACATCAGGTTGGTTCGGGAGAACGCACCAATCGCTGGTGCTGTCAGGTAGACAATCGCAATGAACAGCAACGTCCAGCAAGCCGACTTGCGAACGGCCTTCACTGATTTCACAGTAAAAAACCGAACGATCACGTGCGGCAATCCCGCCGTGCCACACATCAGAGCGGCGGTGATGCAGAACATGTCTATCTTTTCTTTGCTTCCATTGGTGTAGCTGGCGAAGCCAAGGTCCGTGTTGAGCTGATTCAATTTTTGCAACAGTGGAATTGAGGCTTCCGGTCCATCTTTGGTGTAGTTGCCGATGAGCCCCAACTGAGGGATCGCATTTTCTGTTAGCAGGATCGAAATGAAGACCGCAGGGATTGTGTAAGCAAAAACCATTACGCAGTATTGGGCAACTTGCGTGTAAGTGATGCCTTTCATGCCACCGAGTCCCGCATAGAAGAACACGATCGCGGCTCCCACGAGAACCCCTAGCCAAATTTCGACGCCAAACAGATTTGAAAAGACCAAGCCGACGCCACGCATCTGACCCATGATGTAAGTCATGCAAATGAAGACGGCGCAAACGACGCCGACGAAGCGAGCAATGTTCGAATAGAAGCGATCCCCCAGAAAGTCGGTCACGGTGAACTTGTTGAACTTTCGTAGGTATGGCACGATCAAAATCGTCAGCAGCACGAATCCGCCCGTCCATCCCATCAGGAATCGTGAGGCATCGTATCCGCTGGCCGCAACGATTCCGGCCATGGAGATAAACGTCGCGGCAGACATCCAGTCGGCGGCGGTTGCCATGCCGTTCGCAAACGGTGAAACGCCTCCGCTGGCGACGTAGTATTCTTTGGTTGTTGCGGCGCGGGTTCGAAACGCGATCAAAATGTAGAGCCCAAACGAAGCGCCAATAAAAAGATAGTTCCAAAGATCCTGGCTCATTGCGATTCGTCCTTGTCAAAGCCATGACGACGATCGAGCCCGTTCATGATGACCATGTAGGCGAACAGCAGAATCAAGAACCCGATGATGGCTCCTTGCTGGGCCATCCAGAATCCAAACGGTGCATGCCCTACGTTGGGCAACGCGGTATCGAGGAAATCTCGAAACAGAATTCCGCACCCGAGCGAGATAAATGCCCAGACGCTGAGGATGATGTAGACGAGGTTAAGACATCGCTTCCAGTAGCGGTCTTTCTCGGTACTGGTCGGTTGTTCGGGAGAATTCATGGATCAGAAAGTGGTCGATGAGAAGAGAAACTCGGCTCGTATTGTCGCACAAATCACCAACGTTCGCGATTGGGGATCCGTGCCACGTCCCCAGAACGAGCAACAGTTGGTACGATGTGAGCAGCCTTGCATTTTTTGAACCACGGAAAGCTACAGATGAATCAAAAAGTTGAATCGATGCGTTTGCTCTCGCCACTACGAACTTCGACGACCGGTGAAAATGCGACCGACCTGACTACCGAGCAGTTACAGCACTTTGGAATTGATCCTGCAAGTGAATACGGCGTATCGTTGAGCGAAATCGTAAGGCGGATGTACGAGGCTCAGTCGGACATCGAGAGCCTTTGGAAGACAACCATGTCCGAGGTCGCGAATCTGCCGCAGTCGGACAAAATCAATCGCTTCAACTCGATGAAGTTCCTTTCGTTTCAGCTGGCCAAGATGCTTGACACGGTTCAGCATCCGTTTCGCAAGTCGTATCAGTCGCTGGGCTACTCCGGTGAAACATCGGCGGCAAAAGGACCGTATGCCGTATTCGATAACGTGACAGCGATCTTCAGTGCGACGCCCGTCATCTCACGAACGGCGACTTACATCTACGCCTGTGCCGAATGGATTGCGGATGCGTTCAAAGGCAAAGAGCTGATGCTGGAGATTTATTCCAGATTGCTTAACCCGACCAGCATTTGCCTGGCGAACCATGTTGTTGACCTGGAAGCTGGCCCTTACGCCGATCAGTATCTCGCATGGAACTTCAATAGCGGCATGGCGGCGATCGACGCGACGTTGTCCCATGTGCTTGGTCGTGACGATATCGTTATCACCAGTCGAAACATCTACGGAGGAGCCTACCAGTTGATTAACGACTGGTACGCCAAGCCTGGCAACCTGGACATCGCAGTTGAGATGTTCGACGGTTACACCGCGGACGAATTCAGTGAGTGCCTGGCGAAAACCAGAGAGAAGCACGCCGACCGACTGGCTCAGGGACGCAAAATTTACGTTTACCTTGAGTCGCCGTGCAATCCGCATGGTTACATCGTTAACGTCGCCACGATCTGCCGCCGAGCACATGCCGAAGGGCTGGTTGTGATGCTTGATGCGACCGTTGGAACTCCGATGCTTTATCGATCACTCGCTCGCGAAGAAGCCACGGAGCGTCCGGACTACGTGATCCATTCCTACACCAAAGACCTCAGCGGATCTGGCGGAGCAATTGCTGGCTGTGTCATTGGACGTAATGAAAACATGTTCATGCCCAAAGGAATGGTCGCCGGAGAGCATTCGTGGGATCAAACCATGTTCTGGAATGTGTACTACGTCAAAGGAGCATTCCTCAATGCCGATGCGGCTTTCGAAGTCCTGCAAGGAATGAAAACGCTGACCGTTCGTATGCTCCGCAAGTGCATCAACACGATCATTCTGGCGAAGTTCCTCGATACTCATCCGGGCATTGACGTCACGTGTAGTGCGGTCGGTGATGACAAGAATTCCGAGTTTCGCGAGCGGTACATGTATCTTGGACTGCCGGCTCCTTTGTTCACGATTAGCGTCAACGGTGTTTCGAAGAAAGCGTTTCAGCGATTTTTCGATGCCCTGTCGCCAACCTTCGCTCATATGATTTCGCTTGGCCAGACCAACACCATCGTCAGTTGCCCGTCGCTAACGACGCACTCGGAACTGGATGACGAGGCACTCGCTCGCGCCGGTATGTCGCCAACCACGATTCGCTTTGCCGTCGGTGACGAAAGCCCATCGGATCTGATCAGCCACCTGGTTCACGCCGCCAAAGGAACGCTGGATTCGGAGTCCGACTTCTCCTCCCACTTCCCTTCTGAGTCTGAGACCCGGGACATGATCAAAGATACCTATGTTGATGTGCACACCCGTCACGTTGAGCATCAGGCGGCGGCTCTGAGTTTTGGGTAGGAATCAGCGGTTTTCCGACTGGGCACTCGATGGCAATGCGATTTTTGCGATGTTGCTGCACGAATTGTGGGCGGCAAGGCCGTAGCCGCCCGTAGATTACGCAACGAACTGGTGGCTAACGCATGCCGCTCGCATTTGCCAAACAGTATCTGGTCCTGTTTCTCGAAGCAAGAAATCCGTTTGCCGAAAATTCCGCGCTGGAGTATTCTTTGACCGCTCAAAGATTCTTCAGACAGGACCGCGAATTCCGTGGCAACGATCAAAACAGTAACGCTTGGCTGCAAAGTCAATCAGTATGAAACTCAGTTCCTCAGAGAAAGCCTGTTGAGCGCTGGCTATACGGACGCTGAGGAAAAGCAACCTGCTGATCTGTGTGTTGTTAACACGTGCACGATCACCAATGAGGGCGATTCCAAGAGCCGCCAGATCATTCGGCGAATGAATCGCGAAAATCCGGACGCACGAATCGTCGTGATGGGCTGCTATGCCACTCGTGAACCCGAAGCCGTCGCGGCGCTGCCGGGTGTGTCTGAAGTCATCACTGACAAAAGAGAAATGCCTGATTTGTTGGGCCGGTTTGGTGTCGTTGATATTCCTAACGGAATCTCCGGGCTTGATGGTCGTCATCGTGCCTACGTCAAAGTCCAGGATGGCTGCTTGTTAAAGTGCAGCTACTGCATCATTCCAACGGTTCGGCCGCGGATGGAAAGCCGTCCGTTTGATGAGATCATCGATGAAGTGAAGCGGCTGATCGACAACGGGTTTCGCGAAGTGATCCTTACCGGCATTCACTTGGGGCACTACGGTGTTGACTTCAATAAAGGCAAACCAAAATCCGAATGGACTCGGTTGTCTCATTTGGTGCATTCGATTTGCGAGCTGCCCGGCGACTTCCGCGTACGGCTTTCGAGTATCGAAGCGACCGAAGTGACGCGGGAGCTGATCCAGGTGATGCAGCAGTACCCTGAAAAAGTTTGCCCGCATCTTCATGTATGCGTGCAGAGCGGTTCAGACCGAATCCTCCGCGCGATGAAGCGACGTTGGACGCGAAAACACATTATCGATCGCTGTGAAGTTGTCAAAGAAGCTTTGGATCTGCCCGCGTTTTCGACCGACTTGATCGTAGGCTTTCCAGGCGAAACAGAAGCAGACTTTGAAGATTCCCTCGACATCTGTCGACAGATTGGATTTTCAAAGATCCACATGTTTCCATTCAGCCCGCGCAGAACGACGCCGGCTGCAGAAATGGAAAACCAGATTCCGGGAAACATCAAGTCGGAACGAGGTAAAGTCGTGAAACAATTGGAAGCCGAGCTGCGAGAAAAATACTACAGCAGCCTCGTCGGTCAGCGTTTGCAAGTGCTGGTTGAGAAAGTTTCCGAAGGATTCGATCGCAACGCGGCCCTTGGCACCAGTTGCCGCTATGGGCAGGTCGAAATTGATGCCGATGGCGTCAATGACAACGACTTGGTGGATGCTGTGGTGACCGAAGCGAGATCGGATCGAATGATCGCGAAACGCATTCCTCGATAAAGCTCACTCTAGTCGAAAAAGTAATCGTCTTCATCGTAGGCCGTCGTTGATGCAGAAAGAGACGCACTGATCAGCAACTGCTTGACCAGATTCGGGGCTGCCATTCCGAAAAGGAACATGCCGGTGAGGCTGAGCAAGAGACTGGGCCAAATATCCTTCAGGGATAAGTCAGGGGCAATCTTCGCTGCGCACAAGCTGCCGATAAAGCCAACGACAATGAAGCCGAGGATTGCAGTCGCCGCGCCAAACATTAATCGCTTGGCCAATGAGATCTCCACTGTTTTGTCCACTATTGGCTCACCTGAGCGTACTCGGGCGTATCGAGTCCAAGTTTCTTCATTTTCTTGTACAGCGTGGTGCGGTTGATGCCCAGCTGATCTGCGGTTTCGTTGCGGCTCCAGTTGTTTTCCTGAAGGCACTGCAGAATGATCATTCGCTCCGGGCCTTCGAGAGCTTCTTTAAGCGTTTGTCGGGTGCCCGTCGGTGCCATGGAAATTGTCGCTTGTGGCTGAACGTTGGCAATGTGAATTGGAAGGTCTTCAAGGCCAAGTTCCGGACCTTTGCCCAACAGCGCTGCTCGTTCAACGATGTTTTGAAGCTCACGTACGTTTCCGGGCCAGCCGTAGTTTTGCAACGCGCGGATGGCCTCACGGTCGAAACCTTTCAACTGCCGCGATTCCTCATCGCAGACTTTCCGCAGAAAGTGCAACGCCAGCGACGGCACGTCAGTCGGTCGCTCTCGAAGTGAAGGCAACAACAGATTGATCACATTGATTCGATAGAACAAATCCTGGCGGAAGCGATTTTCTGCAACCGCCTGTTCCAGGTCTTCGTTGGTCGCCAGGATCACACGTGTGTCGGTGCGAAATGTCTTCGTGCCACCAACCTGCTCGAATTCGAATTCCTGCAGAACACGCAGCAGTTTTACCTGCAGACCCGGTGACGCTGTTCCGATTTCGTCAAGGAAGATCGTGCCGCCATGAGCCTGTTGGAACTTTCCCTCTTTGTTCGCTGTAGCGCCAGTAAACGATCCAGCAACGTGCCCGAACAGCTCGCTTTCGAGCAAATTTTCTGGCAACGCACCGCAGGCGACTTCCACAAACGGTCGGTCTTTGCGATTGGAACGCTGGTGAATCGCCCGTGCGATCAGGGACTTGCCTGTTCCGCTTTCGCCCGTGATCAAAACAGTCGCCTTGGTGTTGGCAATGTTGTCGACCATGTCGAAAATCTTGTTCATTCTCACATCGTTGCCGATGATGTTTGATTTTTCAAACTTGTTGTCCAGCTGCGCTTTGAGGTTCCTGTTTTCTTCAATGACACGCCGCTGCGACATCGCCCGGTCAATGGCCATCAACATTTCGTCATCGATCAGTGGCTTGGTGAGCAAATCTGCTGCACCGCGACGAACTGCTTCGACGCCAGTGTCGACAGTCGCGTAGCCAGTCATCAACATCACGACTAACTGCGGAATGCTGTTGGAACAGTACTCAAGCAGGTCAAATCCATCTTCGCTTCCAAGTCTGATATCGATCAAGGCAACATCGAAAGAGGCACTGGAAAGGCAATTTTTTGCCTCAGTGATGTTCGTCGCCATCTGGATCTCAAATCCCTGAGTGTCGAGCCATTGTCCCATTGACTGGAGTAAATGCTGATCGTCATCAACGAGGAGCAATCGAATTGGCTTGGTTGTTGAGTTGGCCATGTTAAGAATCTGTAAATTTGGCGGATTGTGGTAGGAGAACGGTGAAATTTCAGTGATGAAAAAATGCAACGTTCGGAAGGTATTTAGGTCACGTAATCGGGTAACCAGGCAAAATTCCAGTTTTGATCGTGAAAATGCCTTAAAAATTGAGGAATGCGGGTATTTGGTGTTTCGTTATCTCCTTTTCGTCGGTCAATTGACCTGTCAACCACCGCACCAATCCACTTCCCCTCTCACAGCTCTGGTGCTGTTAAATAAGTATGTCGTTGGAAATTGTAATTGCCGACGATCACCCCATCGTTATCGAGGGTGTTCGTGCGCAACTGAATTCTTGGGATGCAAGAATTGTTGGTAACCCGACAACGCATCATGAAATCGTAAATCTCGTTGAACGCCTCAACCCCGATGTTCTGGTCATGGAATCCAGACTGGGAAGGAAGGATGCGCTTCAGTCGTTGGAGAAGTTTGAACCGCTCTCTGTGCGTCCACCCGTTGTCGTATTCTCAACTTTTAACGCCTCGACGCATGTTGCTCGTGCCGCGGCACTGGGCTGCCACGACTACATTCTGAAGTCGGAGCCAATTGAGAAACTGTTCGATGCGATCAGTCGCGCGTCACGCGACGAACCGACGCCGGGAGACAGTCTCTTGAAGACGGTTCGCACCCGTATGCGTGACAACGCCAATTCGCCTTTAGTCGATCTGACGAACCGGGAAATGCAGGTGCTGCGGCACGTTTCGATGGGACTTAGTAATCGCGAAATCGGCAAATCGCTTGGTATCAGCGTCGAGACGGTCAAGGAACACGTGCAAAACATCTTGCGCAAGCTCAACGTCAACGATCGAACCCAGGCAGCCGTCTGGGCGGTTCAGAATCAACTGGTGTAGTAAATACGTACGGCACGACGAGCCAGCGAATCGAATCTGCTGCGAATTTTCAGGTTTGAGCGATTTGAAATCGTGGCCGTGGCGTCTCGCTGCAGTTCTTTTGACCAACGTTGTGGCGTCTTGTGCGTCTCGTCGCACAACCATGAATTTCGCAGTCTCTTGCGGATCGTGCAACCTCGCTCCGTGCGTCGGGTGAATGATCCCGGTCTCGCAAGGGCTCGAACCAAAAAAATTGGTCCTCTCCGCTTCAAGTTGTTACCTTATTGGGAACTGTTTCTGAACCACAACCAAAGATCCAAAGATGAACGACGCTTTTCGAAAGACCCTGATTGTATTTGCGTGCCTGATGACATTCGCTCCACCAGCTATGGGACAGGCGATCCAGGAGGCACCAGAACAGCGTGATGCGCGCATGGCCTGGTGGCGCGAGGCGCGGTTTGGAATGTTCGTCCATTGGGGCTTGTATTCTGGCTTGGCGGGTAGTTGGAAGGGGAAGAAGGTTGGTGATCGTGGTGGAATGGAATGGCTCCAGTTTCGAGTCAGAGCAGAATCCGAAGAGTACGCCAAAGAGGCAAAAGCGCACTTCCAACCAACAAAAGACTTTGCCACACAGTGGGCCAAGCTGGCAAAGCAGGCTGGGTGTAAATACCTGGTATTCACCTCGAAACATCACGATGGTTTCAGCTTACACGATTCCAGCACGACGACCTTCGACGCCAAAGACATGGTTGACCGTGACCTTTGCAAAGAGATTGTGGAGGCTTGCAAAGCAGAAGGTCTGAAAGTCGGTTTTTATCATTCAGTAATCGACTGGCATCATCCTCATTACGACTACAAAAACGCCAAAGGTCTCCCGCACCCACTCGCAGGAAAAGACTCGCCCAGCGGCGACAGGGACCACAGCGTTTATGTGGACTATCTGCATCAGCAGGTCGAAGAGTTGATGACCAATTATGGCACGGTGGATATTGTCTGGTGGGACTATTCCAAACCAAAAGCACAGGGGCCTTTCTGGCGCGCCGACGACTTGATGAAGATGGTTCGCAAGCACCAACCGAACATCGCCAGCAACAACCGCCTGTTCAAATCCCCCAAGCTCAAAGAATCTGACAAAAAGCTGGCTGCATGGAAACCTGAGCAAGGGGACTTCACTACTCCAGAGCAACATATTCCGTCGACTGGATTGGCAGGCGTGGACTGGGAAGTCTGCATGACCATGAATACAACCTGGGGATTCAGTCAGCACGACGAGAACTGGAAATCTGATGAAAAACTCATTCGGAACCTTGTCGATATTGTTTCCAAGGGTGGTAACTATTTGCTGAACATCGGACCCAAGGGCGACGGCAGCATTCCCGTGAACAGTGTTAAATCGATGGAAGCTATCGGTCGATGGATGGACGTGAACAGCGAGAGCATTTACGGCACCCAGGCGAGCCCTTTTGAAAAGCCTTCGTGGGGAAGATTCACGAGCAAGGATGGCATGCTCTATGTCCACGTGTTCGAATGGCCGTCCGACGGAAAGTTAGAGATTTCTATTGAGGACAAGCAGGTTTCGAAGGCTTACTTGCTGGCGGACAAAGAGAGCAAACTCGGTTTCAGTTCGACTGAAGAAGGGTTGGTTATCGAAGTTCCAGAAAAGGCTCCCGACGCGATTGCATCTGTCATTGCAATCGAGTTGAAAATGGAAAAATAGCTTTTGGAATGTTCGTAGTGCTGCTTTGGTCGGAATTTATCCGATTCGATTTCGCCTGAACGCGGTGCTACGTACAACGTTTTCAAAAAATCAGAGCTTCAGTCCGAAAACGGATCAACAACCACTTTTTGAACCGGAGCAACTTTGGCTGTCTCAAAGCACAGAGTTTTGCTCCGGTAACCCATTGCTCGAAAAAGAGTGACATGAACGAGGCAAAGCGTTGCGCCGGCGGCAAGGCCTACAAAATAGATCCCGCTTCCGGGCGTAAAGACTTTTCTGCCAGAGTAGTCCGCAAGCCAAGCGAAAAAGCAGGGCACAGCAACCAGTAACACGAATGCGATCAGTATCACGATCGGAAACAATGGCAACTTCGATTCACGAAAAAGCAGCCATACGGGCAATGCCAGAACTCCACCGATCACAATGCCGGCGGTACCATAAAGAGCACCTACTACATGAAAAGGAAGACCAGCTACTGAACTCCCGCCAAAAAAAATGCCCGAGAGAAAAATGATCCCGAGGATCAACGCCAGGATAGCTGTGTCAACGATTCGTTGCTGCTTTGGGATCAGCGAATCCTGCCTGGTTGAATCGACAATCTGAAATCCGTAGTATGCTCGAATCGCGAGTGGTATCACTACAAAACCGAGATAGGTCAACATCGCAATGCTTGCAGGCAGGGCGTTTTGTTCAAGCCCGGTATAAAGGACTGCTGCCAAGCCAGCCAAGCCTATCTGGCTCACCAGGAATTGCGCCCAGTTGATCAGCATAACCAGGACGGCGAAAAGCAGACAGAAAAGCCTTCGGCTTGTTGAGTCAAAAACCCAGGCGAAAAGAAATGGCAACAGAACGAGCAATGAAAGCGACGCACCAATCAGAGCCGCGCCAAGGTATCGAAAGTCAACTGCCACAGAAAAGGAACCAATGCCAATCACCGGCGGCAAAACCGATCGAAAGCAGAGCAGAATCGGTGCGAGAAATTGAGCGAGAATCAGGTAGCCGCAAACCCGCTTGAGAAACTCATTGCGCAAACTCGCCTCGTGCGACGTTTGCGCGGTCGTGTCGTCAATTTCTTCTGTTTCGCTCACGCCCAATTATGGTGCGCGCCAACTTCACTTACCAGCGGAGTCTCGCAGAAGGGACCTGGTTTTTCTGCATTTGTAGTTCAGTAGGGAGGTAGTTCAGTAGGGAGGCTGCCGCTTTGCGAGCTAGGCACCCGTTCGCTCCAGCTGTTCTTTTCTGAAAGCAATTGCTTCCTGTTTGAACTTGAAAGTCCTGAATCGTTGCCGACCATCTTCTTGCCAGGTAGCAACCCAGCGGCCATAGACGTTCTTGCTGACTCCTGTCACGCCTGATTTGTTATTGACGGATTTTTTTCGCGGCCCACTATGCCAGGTGCGCTTACCCAAAGCACGCACTTTTTTGTCTCGCCAGCGAGTGGCCGCCGCCAATGACTTGCGAACACCGCCATCGGAAAAGCGAAAATACTTTGAATGCTCGACACCTGATCGGACAAGGCGAACGGTCCAGCCCTGCGGGCCACGATTGATATTGGTCAATTTGTCCATGTCAAAATTGTATCAAGGATGAGAAATTCATCCAGTCAGTTTTCAACATGGTATTGGCTCTGCAACCAATGGCAATATACGGGAAATGTACGAAAAACGCCTCGCTCTACTATGAGGCAGAGGAGGCGTGAATACTGTGTAGCTTACCCTGCAGGGGGGTTACTTGCGGACACCGTGGACAGGTCGACTTGCAGGCAGGAAAACGCTTGGATACGAAAGAGCCGCACCCTTGTTTTCAGTTGTTTTGGGCACCTTCGTTTTGGTGCCGCTTCCTTTTTCGTCCAGCAATTCGAAACCGCCGAAGTCGCCAGGCTCATCATCGATCGCGTCAGCATCTTCTTCGAATCGATCCTCAATGTCAGAATCGTCATCGCCAAAGTCGTCGTCTTTGTCGAGATCGTCTTTCGCCGGAGTTGTTGGAGTTGTTGGAGTTGTTGGAGTTGTTGGA
>CAYUNP010000055.1:4582-15729 GCA_964446085.1 uncultured Pirellulaceae bacterium | reverse complement strand
GGAGTTGTTGGAGTTGTTGGAGTTGTTGGAGTTGTTGGAACGAAGTCCGCATTCAGAGGAACTGAGCCTCCGAATTGAGGGGTCGGCTGCGCAGCTGGTCCGTAGGGAGAATGGCCCGAGTACAGCAAGTACATCGGAGTTCGAGGTGCCTCATTTCCAAAGCGATTCAGGTACTGCGGAGATCGGGAAATCAAAAACGAGTTCTTTTGTGTCCACGAGTTATAGTAACTCACATCCGGACCCGGATTATAGTAATGATTGCCGGGACCATTACCGTGCCCAAGAAAACGCAATGGTCTCTGAGGTAGATATTGGCCAATTCGTAACTGAGCCTGGCTCGTCTGAGCCATCATCATAAATAGCCCAAAGGCCAAACATATCCATCCAAACTGCCGCGCCATGACAACTCCTGTCCTTGATTTGCTGACGTTAACGATACATTTCGTCCAAAAGGAGAGCATCGCTCAGAATGGATATCGCAGTTGTAGGGTCCGGAAATCAAACTAACCCCCTTGGTTCGAGCCAAAACTACGGGATGATGCCGCGTTACAAGGATCGTGGAATAGATAAGTTTTTTTCCGATAATGCCGATACAACCCCTGGTGAACTTTCGGATGATCCATTGTACAAAACCCTTATGCGAAAATACCGGGGTTTGCTCATCCGTTGTGGCAGAGAAAATCCCAAGCTACGAAAATGACACCAAATAGTGAAAGCGACAGCATGCTGGACCTGAGTGAATATGGGATCCAAGTCGAAGACATCCGACGTAACCTTTCTCCTGCGACCCTCTATCAGGAAGCACTCCGTCTTGAGAAAGGGACCGTGATTGCAAACTCCGGAGCCCTGATTGCGTATTCAGGTTCCAAGACTGGACGGTCACCGACCGACAAACGCGTTGTCCGCCACAAGGATTCTGAGAATGATATCTGGTGGGGACCGGTTAATATCGATATCGACGACAACACCTACAAGGTGAACCGCGAACGAGCGATCGACTACCTCAACACGCGCGACTACTTGTACATCGTCGATGCCTACGCAGGTTGGGACCCTGAATACCGAGCCAAAGTCCGCGTCATTTGTACTCGGCCCTATCACGCGTTGTTCATGCACACGATGCTGATTCGACCAACGCGAGAAGAGCTGAAAACATTTGGAGAGCCAGACTTTGTGATCTTCAATGCGGGAAAGTTTCCGGCTAACCGCCACACTTCCGGAATGACATCCAAGACCAGTGTCGACGTGAGTCTCGATCCTGAAGAGATGGTGATTCTGGGAACCGAGTATGCGGGAGAGATGAAAAAAGGAGTGTTCACGATGATGAACTACTTCATGCCGCGCAAGGGTGTTCTGTCGATGCACTGCTCGGCAACTGCGGATCGCGAGACGGGGACTTCTTCGGTGTTGTTTGGACTGTCGGGAACGGGCAAGACAACTCTGTCGGCGGATCCAAAGCGATTGCTTGTCGGCGATGACGAGCACTGTTGGACGGATAATGGAATTTTCAATATCGAAGGTGGTTGCTACGCGAAAGCGATTGACCTGACGCCAGATTCAGAGCCGGAGATTTTCCAGGCGTTGCGTTTCGGTTCCGTGCTGGAAAACGTGGTTTACGACAAGGATGATCACAGTGTCGATTTCAGTGATGATTCGATCACGCAGAACACACGCGGCGCGTATCCGATTGAGTTTATTCAGAACGCAAAGATTCCGTGCGTTGCTGGTCATCCGGCAGACGTTATCTTTTTGACGTGCGATGCCTTCGGCGTGATGCCGCCGGTAAGTCGCCTGTCGCCGGCTCATGCGATGTATCACTTCATCAGTGGCTACACGGCCAAGGTCGCCGGAACGGAGATGGGTGTCGATGAGCCTGAAGCCACTTTCTCGCCATGCTTTGGAGGTCCGTTTTTGATGTGGCATCCTGGCAAGTATGCCGAGATGTTGGCGGAGCGAATTGAAAAGTACAACGCTCGGGTCTGGTTGGTGAATACTGGCTGGAGCGGAGGAGGTTATGGAACTGGCGCACGCATGAAACTTTCGTACACCCGAGCGGTGATGGATGCGATCCATTCGGGCGAGCTGGAAAATGCGCCGACGGTTGCCGACCCCGTGTTTGGTTTCGACATCGTGACCAGGTGCGAAGGTGTTCCTGACGACATGCTGCAACCGCGTAAAACCTGGGCGGATCAGAGTGCTTACGATCAGGCGGCCAGGAAACTGGCGGGGCTCTTTAGCGAAAACTTTAAGGGATACGCCAACGGTGTGAGCGCCGAAGTACTTGCGGCAGGCCCGAAGGTCTGAGATCGGAACAATGCGAAGCCAGTAAAAGGATCGCTGAGTGATCAAACGATTGGACTTCAGCCGTCAAAATTTTGGCGAATCCAAAAGTCTCATTTGTTCGATTGCGAAATTGCCTGGTTCAGGAAATGTTTCACGAGGCGACCTTTGATCGTCTCGTGTTCAAGTAACTGTTCGGCAACGGAAGTGATGGCTTTCTCGTGAACTTCATCGCCAAGCAGGTATTCTGTTTTGTCCAGCAGGCGGCGATGGAGCTTCTCAAACTGACGTTCGGTGTTGGCACGGGTTGAAAGTAGACGTTCGATCGCTCTTAAATCCGACGCTGCACCGCGAGGACAATAGGATCCCGTGAATTGGGATTCGGCAACCATTCCGGCAAACAGGATCAACACCTCGTCTTCGAGCCAGTCTCGCGTGGCCCCCGAACGGCCTTGCTCAATTTTGACCGCGCCCAAACGCACGCCGCCGGTTTGCAGTTTCGCCGACGCGATGGTCGCCTTGTGAATCGTCCGCCCCAACGATACGGCCATCACGGCATGCCCAGCTTCATGGTAAGCCGTCGCAATCAATGATTCGGAAGGAGTGTCGGACGTCGTCTCGTTGTCATCATTGGAACTCATCCCAACAGTATACGCTGCCCCACCAAATCTTCGCATCCTTGAAGAACTGACGGCAAAAGTGTTATCCTGCTGATAACCGGAGACAATTTCTTGAAAGATCAGATGCGATTCGAATCGACAGGAAATCTCGTTGACGTTCATCTCGGCGAAATCTATCCAGCAAAAGTTCTTGTCGTAGACGGACGAATCAGTTCGATTGAGCGACTCGAAACGGCGTCGCAACGATTCATCATGCCAGGCTTCGTCGATTCACATATTCATGTCGAAAGTTCGATGTTGCTTCCGGGTGAATTTGCCAGAATCGCAGTGATTCACGGAACCGTGGCTACTGTTTCTGACCCGCATGAAATCGCCAACGTATGCGGCAGCGAAGGTATTGAGCTGATGTTGCGCAACGCAGCGGCTTCCCGTTTCAAATTCTGTTTTGGTGCACCTTCCTGCGTTCCAGCGACCCAGTTTGAAACTTCAGGCGCAGCTCTGGACGTGGAAGCAGTGGCGAAGTTGCTTGCCGATTCACGAATTGGTTATCTCAGTGAAATGATGGATTTCCCAGGCGTACTCAAGCGTGACGCGGCTGTTATGCGGAAGATCAAGGCTGCGCTGGAACAGGGGAAGCCTGTCGATGGTCATGCACCCGGCTTGCGAGGCGAGGACGCAGCCAGCTATGTGGCGGCAGGAATCACAACCGATCACGAATGCTTCACGCGAGCCGAAGCGGAAGACAAATTGGCTGCTGGTTGCAAGATCGCTATTCGGGAAGGCTCAGCGGCACGAAATTTTGACGCTTTGTGTTCACTGATCGATGACTATCCCAATGCGTGCATGCTGTGCAGCGACGACAAACATCCAGACGAATTTTTGCTTGGTCATATTGATCGTTTGGTTGCCCACGCTGTTGCAGCGGGTTCCGATTTGATGAATGTGTTGCGTGTCGCCTGTGTGAATCCGGTCGAACACTACAAACTCGATGTTGGGCTGCTGCGCGTTGGTGATCCGGCTGACTTCATTGTCGTGGAAGACCTGAAATCATTTCGGGTTCTGGAAACGTGGCTTGATGGAAACCTCGTCGCCGAAAATGGTCAGAGCCATCTCGAAGTTCCATTGGCTGAATCATTGAACAACTTTTCCGTCGACCCGATCAAGCCAGAACAGCTTCGAATTGAAGCAGTTTCTTCGACGATCCGTGTTATGGAGGCGATCGATGGTCAGCTGATCACCAACAGCCACGAGTTGTCCTGCCATGTTAAAGATGGTTTGGCAATCCCGGACATTGCAAACGACGTTCTCAAAATCGTGGTTGTGAATCGCTATCATAACGCCGATCCGGCAGTCGCTTTTGTGAAAGGCTTTGGGTTGAGGTCAGGTGCGCTGGCGTCTTCGGTTGCGCATGATTCGCACAACATTGTTGCTGTTGGCACCAGCGATGAAGAGATAGCCAGAGCGATCAACGCAGTGATTGAAGCGCAAGGCGGTTTGTCGGTTGCGTGCGATGAAGCAATCGATGTGCTGCCGCTTCCGGTCGCCGGTTTGATGTCGATGGATTCCTGTGAGACCGTCGGAACCGCTTACGGAGTTCTCGACAAACGAGTCAAGGAAGAGTTGGGGACGACGTTGCGTGCTCCCTACATGACGCTGTCGTTTATGGCTCTGTTAGTCATCCCGTCACTCAAGCTCAGTGATCAGGGGCTCTTCGATGTCGACAGGTTTGAGTTCGTGTCGGTGTTCGTTTAGTGGTTCAGGAGTAGCTCAGTCTGTCCCCGACTGAGAAGGCGTTGGTTGCGCGTCTGAGACAGCCTCGCGTACCGTTTTAAATTCGAGCCAGATTCGATAGCTCACAAACAGTCCCCAAAAGGCCAATGCACAGTAGTAGAAGCTGTACCCTGAATGAAACGGAATCATGCCCTCCAGCAGGATATCCAGGGGGATCGCCATGTAGGCGAGCCTTTCGAATGAGCTTAAAAAGGTCGTCGATCTCCAGACCAGCCATGCCGCAACCGATCCAAATCCGACGCCCAGCAACAGGATCATCGGCCACTGGACGACATTACACGCATGAAAGAAGCCGAGGTAAATCAGCAACAGGACCAAATTGAATTGCAACCAAAATCGCATTGGGATTCCCCATGCCGCTCTTGTACAAAAAAGGCCAACCGTCTCGCAACGGCTGGCCAGAAATCTTCTTCAGTCGTTCAGGTAAAACTACTCACCGATGCAGTACAGGTACTTGCTGGAGCGAATCAGCAGTTGACCTTTGCTGACAGCTGGTGTTCCAGAAAAGATCTCTGAATCCTCAGTCAGCTTGTTGGCTGCGATCTGTTCGCAATCCTCATCGGCATTGAAAACAAATGTCTCGCCATTGCCTTTGGTGTAGTAGATCTTTCCACCGGCAATCACGGGCGAGCCGTAATCCGGAGAGCGTCGTCCACCACCGCCACCGCCAGACGATTCCAGTCTGACTTTATTGACTTCCTCGCCCGTTTTGATGTCAACGACTTGCATGACACCATTGCGACCGACAGCGAACATAAAGCCTTTGTAAACGACCGGGGTTGCGAAACTGGAACTGGTCTGGCCGGTCCAGTTAACATGGGACTCGGTGGCGTCTTTCTTTCCGCCCGAACGAACGGCAATGCATCCACCGCCGCTGCGACCGCCAACAGCAGCGTAAATAACGCCATCGCTGAGCATTGGGCTGGTGTAGAAACCAACGCCTTCGCCGCCAACACCAGACACAAGCCAGGTCAGCTTTCCACTTTTCGGATTGATGGCCCACAGCTCGTCAGGGACACCGATTACGATATCGCTGCGAGCGTCATCAACGTTGACGACCATCGGAGTCGACCAGGTGTTGTCCATCGCTTTGGATTCGCAAACCCAACGCTGCTCACCGGTTTTTTTGTCCAGGCCATAAACAGCGCGGCTTTCTGCAAGCGCGGGAACAATCAGCAGGTCGTCGTGAACGATTGGACTGGCCGCCGAACCCCATTTTCGGGAATCGGAACCGTCACCAAGTGTTTTTTTCCAGATTTCGTTGCCTTCAAGGTCGTAAGCGATCACGCCGCTTTTGCCAAGAAAGACAAACAGGTGTTCGCCGTCAGAAACGGGAGTGTGTGACGCATAGCCGTGAGCTGTAACGCCAATCCCTGCGAAGTCATCTTCATTTTCAGTGCCTGGCATCGACTTTGACCAAAGCTGTTTGCCGCTTTTCTGATCGATGCAGACGACATGCCGTTGGAGATCTTCTTTGCTACCAATGTTGTTTCGACTTTCGCCGTAACCGGAATAGCAAGTCAGGAAGACTTTGCCACCAACAACGATCGGAGAAGAGCAACCTGCACCGGGCAGTTCCGTTTTCCAAAGAATGTTCTTGTCAGGGGACCATTCGGTCGGAACACTCGATTCGCTAACGCCGCTGCCGGTGGCGCCGCGAAAGCGAGGCCAGTCATCCTGCGCTTCAGACGAAACGCAGAGAGCAGTCATGGCAACAAGTGCAATGAGAGAGAGAAAAATTTGAAAAGGTTTTTTCATTTGTGAGTCCTTTGGTGTATGAGAATGCGACGAGGCATTGTTTATTTGTCATCGAAAGCTGGACGATTGTCTTTGGATTTTGGCTGATTGCCACCGCCGCCGCCGCGCCCACCACGGCCGCCGCGTCCACCGCGCTGAAAATTCTGAGCCATCGTCTCAATCTCTTTTCGTGTCACAAAGCCATCACTGTCACCGTCCATTCGCTCAAAGAATCTGGCCATCTGCTCGCCACCTTCTTCTTTGGAAATTTTGCCATCTTCGTCTGTATCGCGTTCCATGAAACGTTCAACGAAAGCATTTACGTCACCTCTACCACCCTGGCCACCACGTCCGCCGCGTCCACCACCTGCGCCGCGTCCACCACCTGCGCCACGCTGTGGCGCAAGTTCGGTTGCGTCAAGAACGCCGTCTTCGTTTTTGTCCAGTGTCTTCAAAGCCGTCGCTGCGTTTTTGATTTCTTCGGCGGAAAGCTTTCCGTCTTTGTCCGCATCAAGTGCAGCCATCATTGGCGACACAGGGCGCTGACCTCGCTGACCTCTTTGGCCGCCGCGTTGACCTCGTTCACCGTCACCACGCTGACCTCCCGGGCGCTGTGCTTCTGCCAGAGAAGACATTGATAGAGTGGCAAGAACAGCGAACATCAAAACGAACTTGTGCATTGTGGGACCTTTCAATAGGGAGCGGGAAATGCAGTGGCAGTGTGCCAAGTCACGGTTTTAACACAATTGACAGATCAGAGTGTCGTAGAATCAGGGGCAGAGTCCCAATTAGTGAACCACCCGTCCAAAGGGGGTGCCCTGAGCGCACAAAAAAACGCTACTTTCATGTGAAAGTAGCGTTTTTGTTCCCTGGCACTGAGGCAGCAAGTGCTGCCCCAGTGCACAGTAAGCTCAGCCGTGAGCACCTGTTGAAACGGTTGACCCAGAAACCATAAGTTTCAACAAGCAGTAAGCTCTTCCCCAGGAGGGAGGGTGTGTGAGGATCCCGCAATCCCAATACACGGCGGCTGAACTTCAAAGTATTGTTCGGTTGGACTCGTTGGGAAGTATTCCGTCCGAGTTCGAGCCAACATATAGAGACTCAAAAAGAGGCCGCCAAGACCAATCTCTATAGAAAAAGAGATCGCTAGCGAAAGATAGGAAGATTGCAGGGGAACGCAAAGGCAGGAAGGCGTTTAACGCGTTAATTTTCATCGCGCAGGGCTCGCCTGGCGATCCAGAACTCTCACGAACGAGCCTCCTTCGGCAACTGCTCAACGACTATTTGCGGCAGCACCACGGATTGCCGAAGTAGTGCTTTTGCGACACGCAGTTTACTCTCTCGCCAGGACGACAGTAGCCGAGCGGACCATCACAGGAGTTGACTGGATCGTAAAGCGAATGATACGGCAGCAATGTGGCTGACTTCAGATAGTGAATGCTTGACGCGATGGTCTGTCGGTAGAGGCCTTTCGTTTGCCCGTATCGTTCAAGGGCAACGTCTTCGAAGTACAGCGGCTTGTAGGTAATGTCAGGAGCCGCCCAGGCAAACACCTTTTCAGAATTCGCGATTGGCAAGCTGTTTCGATTCGTAAGCTGCCACGACTGATCCGCTGGTGACTGTTCGTTTGATCGACGAAGCGCGGGGCTGATGGAAGACATGGGTTTCAAATTCCACTCGGTCAAAGGTCGAGTCGGAGGCGCATCATCTTCGTCTTCTTCGTCACGCAACAGGTCATCATCACCGAGGTCGATGTCCTCTTCCGGCGCAAGGTCATCCAGGTCAGGATCATCATTGGCACCAGGATCGGGTGGATCCGGCAGTTCTTCGGCTCCTGTATCTTCACGCGGAGTCGATTCCTGGGTTTGACGTGCAATGGGAGCAAACTTGATGGCCGAAGGTTGTTTGCCGTAGCCAGACTTCGCAACCGAAGGAGCCTTGATCACGAACAGGGACTTTTCGGATTGCTGAGCGTAGCATTCCGAGGCAGTGAAAACTTGGCAAAACAAGCACAACACGACAAGGCTTTGCAACCGAACGATTGACCTGGAGAACATGGCTTTTACCCGAAAGAAGAAGGCTTCGATCTATATATCGACCCGTAAAACGGTCTCGATGGGAAAATTGCTCATGAAAGACAACCGTTGGCTAACCGGAATAAGTTAACAGCTTGTCAATCCTTACCTTCGCACAGATCCGTCACGAATCTCCAGCGTTTGGCCGCTTGAACGCGACAGCAGCCCCTGATCGTGGCTGACCAACAGCATGGGAATGTCCTGCTGCTCGATGCCTGCACTCACGAAGTCGAAAATCGAATCCCGCAACGACTCCTCGACCGAAGCAAGCGGCTCGTCGAGCAACAGCACCTGTGGCTGCGACAGCAATGCTCTGCCAAGTGCCACACGGTCTCGTTGTCCGCCGCTGAGATTGGGTGGCTTGCGGTTGAGCAGATCACCGATCGCAAAGGCTTCCACGACGTTGTCGAATTGCCAATGCATCGCTGACGAGTTTGGCGATCCGAACAGTAAATTTTTCCGAACAGACAGATGCGGAAAAAGCGTATCCTGCTGAAACAGCATTCCTGTGTTTCGACGCCACGGTTTCAGGTTGATGCCAGAGGCCGCGCAAAAGAAAGTCTCTTCGCTGGTGCTGATGTTTCCACTGGAAGGATCAAGCAGCCCGGCAACCAACGCCAGCAAAGTGGACTTGCCACTTCCCGAAGGGCCGACCAACGACGTGACTTCGCCGCCGGTAGCAACAAAAGAAAAATCCACATTGAATCCGCTGGCGTACCCGAATTGTGTTTCGACTTGCAGGTTCATTTGGCATGCTCCGCAGAGTCGTATTCAAGCCGCCCGCTTATCAATAGAGCAATCACGGCGATCAGAATCGAGAAGATGATGACCGGCAGGCAGTTGCCAATCCCGCCCGGCGTCTGCAGTTGATCGTAAACGAACAGCGGAATCGTTTTCGTCTGGCCCGCGATATTGCCCGCGACCATGATTGTTGCTCCAAACTCGCCGAGGCTTCGTGCGAAGGCCAGTAAGCATCCGGCCACCAGGCCCCGACGTGACAGCGGAAGCACGATGCTCCAAAAGCATTTCCAGGGACTCGCCCCCAGCGTGTTTGCTGCCTGAACCAATCGCAGGTCAACGGACTCAAACGCCAATCGAACTGCCCGGACCATCAGCGGGAACGCAACGATTGCTGCCGCCAGTACGGCGCCTTTGAAGTCAAAGACAAACTCCAGTCCCATCAGCTGGTACAGCGTTTTCCCGATCAGTCCATTACGACCAAAAGTCACCAGCAGCAAATAGCCAGTGATTACTGGTGGCAACACCAATGGCAAATTTACAACCGTTTCAATTCCAACTCGCAACAGACCGCCGCACCTCGATAACAGCAGCGCAACGCCAATCGCAAACGGCAAGCTCAAAACGGTGCTCGCCGTCGCCACCTGAAGACTCAGGAATATTGCTTGCCATTGCTCGTGATTCATGGCCCAACTTTAGTCACAACTCGACGAATGGACTACGGTGCAGAGAATCCGAATTCCCGGTAGATGGCTTGTGCTTCCTCTGATTCGAGCCAGGAAAAGAAATCGTCACTGTTTGCGACCTCGGAAAGGTTTTCGTTTTTGATTTTGGTCACCGCGTAGACAATCGGGGCGTGTGAATCTTCTCCGATCATTTCGATCAACTGCAAATTCGCCGAACGATTGGCATCACTGGCGTAGATCAAACCCGCATCAACCTGGTTGCTCTCCAGCCAGGCGACCAGGGCGGCAGAGTCCTTGGCGAAAACCAGTTTCTGGCGAATGGATTCGTGAATCGGATCCGGGAGGCTTGCAATGAACTGGTTAGCGTAATGGCCGACAGGAACGGACTTTCCCGCGACTGCGATCTTGCCTGTCGTATCTTCCGCGAGATCGGCAACACCAGTGATTTCCATTTGGTTCAGGTTTCCGGTCGCCAACACCAGTCGATTGCCCAGCACGTTTTTCGTGGCGTGGCAGCGATCTTCGAGCTCTTCAATCCAGCGAATGTCGGCCGAGAGATAGATGTCCGCCGGTGCACCAGCCCTGATCTGCTGAGCCAATCCGCTCGATGGTCCCGAGGAAATGATGATCTCGGGGGATGAAGAATCATCTGGTAACTGGCTGATGTACGCTTGAGCAACCTTTTTGGTAGCCGATGCTGCACTGGAGGCCACAAGAACATGGATTTTGCGCGAAGCAGACGGTTTTTCAGAACATCCGATGGCCCACACGAAGAGAAAGCTGGTGGCGACCACGAATGGCCAAAAATTGGCAACGTTTCTGTGAGGTGACTCTGTTTGCTTTTTGGGTTCACTGAGCACAGTTTGGCACGGTGGTTGCATTACTGTTTTTTCGGAAGTGGTTCGCCTGAGGTTGTGAAAGCAACTAAAGGCGGAATAGAGACGAGGCAGTGCTTGGGCTACCCGGTTTATACCGAGTAGCCCAAGTCGCAATTATTATACGAGACTTGAATTAACAGGGTCATTGAGCTTTCCAGCTCGGTGACCCTGTTTTTTTTGGCTTAATTGGCTGATTTGGACGCAAACAGCCCGCGATTCACAGTTTGGCACAGTGATTGCATTATTGTTTCTTCGGAAGTGGTTCGCCTGAGGTTGTGAAAGCAACCAAAGGCGGAATAGAGACGAGGCAGTGCTTGGGCTACCCGGTTTATACCGAGTAGC
>CAYUNP010000055.1:0-4482 GCA_964446085.1 uncultured Pirellulaceae bacterium | reverse complement strand
CCAAGTCGCAATTATACTAAGATTGATATATAACAGGGCCATTGAGGTTAAGTCCTCGATGGCCCTGTTTTATTTTGCTGTATCACAATTGCACATTTGTTCAAAAATCGAACACAATTTCGCCGTTGTTCAATTCGTCCTTTGTGCCCGCTGACCTGCTTTTAAGAAAAAAATGTGACCAGGTCATTCAGCGGCGCAGACTGCGGAGCGCTTCAAATCTGGCGCCAGAAGGTAAACGGCATACGAATCGGGATTTCACGCTTGGAGCGAAATTTGCTGCATGCTGGATAGGCTATACTGATAAAGGGCAAGTAAGTTTAAGGGGTTGGCGTCGATGGCAGCACAATGCAATCAAATTGAGTTGGACCTTTCTCTCGTGAAATACTCGAAGATGTGCCTTAAATGGCTTCTGGCTCTGTGTATTTGCCTGTCCGTTCATTCTGAGTCGGGGGCTCAAGAGGCCGAGAAGGTTTCGACGCGGAAAAAATCCGACAAGGTCGTGAGTTCGCTTCCTCCGCAGGTTTCGCGAATCAACGAATTGATTGAGCGTGACTGGGCCGAATACGAATTGAAGCCATCCAAAGATGCGACCGACGGCGAATGGTGTCGACGGCTTTTCCTGGACTTGATTGGCCGAACTCCCACGGTCAGTGAAACCCGTGACTTCATGTCCGCCAAAGGTGACGACAAGCGTCAGGCGCTGGTCAAGAAACTTCTCTATTCGGATCAGTACACCGAAGAGTTCGCAAGGAACTGGACCACAACCTGGACCAACTTGCTGATCGGAAGAACGGGCGGTTCAGAAAACAACTCGATGATCAATCGCGAGGGCATGCAAAAGTATTTGCGTGATTCGTTCGCACGTGAGAAGCCCTACGACCGGATGGTTCACGATCTGATAACGGCGACTGGCACGACGGCTCCTGGCGATCCCGATTTCAACGGAGCCACGAACTTTCTGATCGATAAAGTCAATCAGGAAGAGGCGACGTTGGCAACATCATCAACCACTCGTCTGTTCCTTGGTTTGCAGGTTCAGTGTGCTCAGTGTCACAAGCATCCCTTCAATGAATGGGAGCAGGAAACTTACTGGCAAATGAATGCATTCTTCCGCCAGGTGAGAGCTTTCCGGCGACAGGTGCAGACTGACACCGGCGCCAATGCGGAACTGGCTGACCAGGACTTTTCCGGTCGCCGTCGCAATGATTTTGATGAAGCAGAAATTTACTTTGAGAGTCGCAATGGTTTGATGCAAGTTGCCTGGCCAGTGTTTGTCGACGGCACCGAAGTTGGTCGCAGCGGTTTGGTGAACGTCGTCAATCGCCGGGAAGAGCTTTCCAAACTGGTAACATCGTCGCCGTTTTTGGGTCGCACCATCGCCAATCGAATGTGGGCTCATTTTTTGGGTTACGGTTTCACCTCGCCGGTTGATGACCTTGGTCCACACAATGTTCCATCGAACCCGGAACTGTTGGACTACATCGGCAGTGAACTTCGGTCTGCTGATTTTGACTTGCGTAAGTTAATGAAGTGGATTGTGCTCAGCAAACCTTATGCGCTTTCGAGCCGTCAAACAAAAGCCAACAAGTCGGACGATCCACTGCAGGGCGTGGCTCCCAGATTTTCGCATTTTTACATTCGGCAGATGCAGCCGGAGCAGCTTTACGAATCGCTGTTGGTAAACACCGAAGCTGCGTCTCGTGGCACTTACGAACAACAGGAACGGGTCAAAAGTCGTTGGTTGCAGCAATTCAATCGGGCCTTCGGTACGGATGAGGGTGGCGAATCGACGGACTTTAATGGAACGATTCCACAAGTGCTGATGATGTTCAATGGTGAAATGATTCAGGCAGCGACCAAGGCGGATGGCGGAAGTGTGATCCAGCAACTGGTTGCCGGATCGGGTTCGCCACGTGAAAAAGTCAATCGTCTGTTTTTTGCGGGACTGTCCCGAGCACCGACTTCCCAGGAAGCGAAGATGGCGATGAGCCTGATTGGTAGTCAGGCCAATCTGGCGGAAGGACTTCGCGATGTCTGGTGGGTGATCCTGAACTCAAACGAATTCATTTTTAATCATTAGACCCGTCAACTTTCAATTCAGCTTCAACTTAACACAATCCAACCGAGCAACCTCCACTGGAGAACAAGATGAAATTTCAAACTCCCAAAGGCATGAACCGTCGACACTTTATGAGCCACCTCGCTGGTGCTTCGGCGCTTGCTGCGAGTGCCTATTCGTTGACTCATGCTGTTGAAGCCAACGCCAAGGAGATGGTCAAGAAGCAAAAGTCAGCAATCCTGCTGTGGATGGGCGGCGGTCCTTCTTCCATCGACATCTGGGACTTGAAGCCCGGTTCTACCAATGGTGGGCCGTTCAAACCGATCGCCACCAACGGCGATATGGAAATTTGTGAACACATGCCGCTGATGGCTCAGCAGATGGACAAGATGTCTCTGGTCCGATCAATGAGTACTCGCGAAGCGGATCACATGCGAGGCCGCTACTACATGCAAACGGGTTTCACGCCAAATCCGAACATCACGCATCCAAGCTACGGATCAGTTGTCGCCCATGAACTTGGTGAGCAGCGACCGAACCTTGACATTCCCGCATTCGTTTCCGTTGGCGGTGCCAGCGAAGGTCCCGGTTTCCTCGGCATGGCCTATGCTCCTTTTAGCGTGGATGCCAACGGACGTGTGCGAAATCTGGACATGGGAATTCCGGCGGGGCGAATGAGCCAACGAGTGCTCGCACTGAAAATGATGGAAGAAAAATTCATCAAGCAAAACCGTGGAGCGGCTGCCATGGAACACGCCAAAGTAGTCGACAAGACGCTCTCTTTGATGACCAGCAAGCAGATGCAGGCCTTCCGGGTCGAGTCAGAAAATGCAAAGGTGCGCGAGCGTTATGGAGAAAACAACTTTGGTCGGGGTTGCCTGTTGGCTCGCCGATTGGTCGAAGCCGGCGTGCCTTTTGTTGAAGTGAACCTGGGCGGTTGGGACAATCACCAGAACATCTTTCAGACTCTCGAGAATCAGCGTCTGCCGCAGCTCGATCAGGGCATGAGTGCTTTGGTCGACGACCTTTCGGCTCGCGGAATGCTGGATTCGACCGCCATTATCTGGATGGGCGAGTTTGGTCGCACACCGCGAATCAATGGCAACACTGGACGGGACCACTGGGCTCGAAGCTGGTCGGTTGCTGTGGGTGGTGCAGGTCTGAAGCCCGGGATCGCGGTCGGCAAGACCAACGATGACGGCACCAAAGTCGAAGGGCAGTCTTACACTTCCCAGGACTTGATGGCGACGGTTTGCCAGGCGTTGGATATGGATTTGAGCAAGAACTTCATGAGCGGAAACGGTCGTCCAATGAAGATCGCCAACGGCGGAAAGATCATTAAAGAGTTGGTTTAGAACTCGCTAGCGACTGCAACTGAAAATTGTGAGTGAGAAGACACGGTAAAGGACGATTACGTCTGTTGTTTGGCTTTGCGGTAAATGCGACATTTGCGGTTTTCAATCACCACATTGCTTCTGGTCACCAGCGTAATCTGTGTTTCGATTGTTTATTGGCCAATCCCTGATGGATTTCGCTCGTACCAGGCCGTCCATAATCGAGCAGAATTTGTCTGGTACGACGATGCGAAAGGCATGGTAGACGAGCGCATGTGGAGCCCATTCAAATGGTCTCCAGCGACGCCAATCGAAGGGCCTGGTTCTGTGATTTCACTGCTGAAGATCGAGTATGGCACGTCCCTCGGTGGAGGTTTATACACTGAAATCCAAATCCAGCTTCCTGCAAACGTTCGCCGCTGGCAACAGTTCAGGTTAACGCCTCCAATCCTGGAGCGGGAGTATCATCAAACGCTCTCGCCAGTTGGCTCAACGCAATCTGCCATGAATCTGTTAGAAGTCGCAGTGACGCAATTCACAGGCAGTTCGATTCCTTTAACGGAACCTCTGAAGCCTGAGTATTTCGGGCAGGTAACCATTCTCGGAGCCACGGAGGATGTTGTTACCGTTGAATTGCAATTGGAGGGCTTGGCTGAATTCGGAATCGAAGACGCCCCCACAATTTATTCACTTGAGCGCAAGACGCTGGAATAACGGTGGTATAGACTTCCATCGCTTCCATCCTGCGTTTTGCATTCTGTTCACGGGCTGGAAGTCCGTGTCACCTGCGCAGGCAAATTTTCACGCGAAACACTTATTGCGGGAACACATCCACGTTTTCATCAGACTCCTGTGGTCCGGTCGCAACGCCAAGTTCGGAGAAGATCTTTTCGGCTCGTTTCCAATCCGACCACTCTCACGCAAATTTTGTTTGGTACGACAATGCAACAGGATTGGTTAGTGAAGGACTTTGGTTACCGTTTGTCTGGTCGCCATCGACAACGATCAACGGATCAGGTTGGGTGAAATCTCTTTGAGGCGCAGGATTTTGGGCGTTTGGAAAGCTGAAGCAACCGTTTTGACCGTAAG
>CAYUNP010000054.1:0-28030 GCA_964446085.1 uncultured Pirellulaceae bacterium | reverse complement strand
AGCCTATCCCACCTTCATTGAACGGAATTGCATGCGACGGCCTGCCATTGGTCAATCAACCCTTGCTGCTAGCGGCCACTTCAGTATTCATACACGACTGGAATTGACCCCGCTTGGAACAATTTTCATACTCCACCTAAAGAATCCCCGCAGAGCTACCGAGGTGGCTGTGCGGAATGTCAGGTTAATGGAGTAACCCAATGGCGAAGCCCGTATCCGCAAACAGTATTCAATTCTCTTCAGTATCGCTTGCAATTGCGACGCTGATCACGCTCTGCGTGCCGCCGTTGGCTCAGGCTCAGCAAAAGAACGAAGCCACCGATGCTCCGCGAATTCAGACGCTCGCGGTTGTTAACGGTGCGTCGATTTCCAGGCAGGAAGTCGCCAACGAATGCATGCGACGCTTTGGGAACGAAGTTCTCGAAAGCCTGATCAACAAGATGCTGGTCTTCGAAGAGTGCCAGCGACTTGGCATTCAAATTACCGAACAGGACATTAATGACGACCTCGCCAACAAGGCGAATCAGCTTGGCTGGACGGTCGATCGTTACGTCAAACTCCTTTCTGATGAAAAGGGTGTCAGTCTCGATCGTCTCAAGCGAGACATCCTGTGGAGCGAACTGGCACTTCGTCGCCTTGCCGCCTCGCAGACTCAGGTCAGCCCACAGGAGATAAGCGATCGGCTCGAATTTGAGTTTGGCCCGAAAGTTCAGATTCGCCAGTTGGTCGTTGCCAACAAGGAAACGGCACTCGAACTACGAGCCGCTGCCGAAGCCGACCCTTCATCATTTGAAAAGATTTGCAAGAAACATTCGATCGACCGCAACAGCGCCGCACTTGGCGGTTCGTTGCCGCCAGTCCGGCTTAACAGCGGATTTCCTGAATTCGAAAACATGGCGTTTTCACTTGAGCCAGGACAGCTTTCTCAACCATTTCAGGTTGAAGATCATTTCGTGGTCATGAAGTGCATTCGGAAAATTCCTGCTACTGAGCTCGGCGAGCCTGATGTTGCTGCTGTTTCGGAGCGCATCAAGACAGAAATTTCTCGCGACAAACTTCGCGGTGCAGCATTGAAGCTGTTTGAGAAAATGCAAGCGAACGCTCAGATCGTCAATGTGATGAACAATCAGGAACTGCGTCGTCAGAATCCGGGCGTTGCCGCGATGATCAACGGAAAACCTGTTCAGCAAAAAGTTGTCTCTGAAGAGTGCATTGTACGATTCGGAAAAACGATGCTGGCTGTTTTGATTCGAAATCGACTATTGGAACAGTCACTTCAGGCCGCAGGAAGAACGCTTTCTGAAGATCAGACCCGACAGCTGATCGATAAAGAAATTGCGCGCGTCGCCGAAGCCAGAGGCTTTGTGTCACAAGGAAAACCGCTCGTCGACATGTTTCTGAAAACCGTCACCGACAACAACCCGTCGAAGGTCGAGTTTTACATCGAAGATGAAGTCTGGCCAACAATCGCGCTGAAAGAACTGGTCAAGGATCGTGTTCAGGTCACAGAAGAAGACATGCAGAAGAGTTTCGAGGCAAACTACGGTCCTCGGGTCGAAGTCCGTGCGATGATGTTCAGCGACCACCGCTCAGCATCTGAAAGATGGAAAATGGCGACCGCCAATCCAACGGAAGAATTCTTTGGTCAGCTGGCAAATCAATACTCGATTGAACCAATGTCGAAGAATAACTTCGGCCACATCCCCCCCATTCAAAAGTACTCCGGTCGCCCAAGTCTGGAAGCGGAAGCATTCGGACTTCAGCCAGGTGAAATCTCAAAAGTCATTCAGCTCGGTGACTACTGGACGTTCCTGTACTGTCGTGGAAGAACCACACCAAAAGTTACAGACATCGAAGAAGTTCGCGAATACATCCTCAAGGACGTGACGGCGAGAAAGGCATTCGTTGAAATGGAAATTGCACGGCAACAGATGTTTAAAGAGGCTCAGATCGACAACTATCTGACCGGCACATCACAGCCAGGCGAAGCTTTCATTCGTAAAGCTCGCGGCGGCGGCAACGGGCAGACAAAGGTCCGCTAGAATCGTTGCCGTGGTGGCGACTAAAGTTCAACGCGAATTTCACCCTTGAAGATCGCAAACTCAAGTCCGCGGTGACGAATCGAAATGGGAGGCGGAGTCTTTTCGCCTTCACTCAATTCTGTGGGGTCAATATCTGAATGAAGCAGTATCGCTCCCGGTTGAAAAGTCGCAGCGTCGATGCTGTAACTTCTCAGATCAATGTGATCGAATCCCTGATTGCCATCGATCGAGATGACCTGACCAGGTTTGGCGTAGAAACAGTCTTCGGATGAATTGTTGCTTTCAGTAACAACTTCGGTTTCCGTCCAGACTTTATTTGACTCTTGTGGTTGCTCCGAAGCTGTCGAATTCGCCTTGTTTTTTACCGACGCGGAATCGCGGTTTCCTTCAGCCGGATAAGGAATCGGCAGCAACCGCCAGCCATGGTGCTCGCCTGAAGCTTTACGCGCAACGACACGATCCGTTAACTCTTGCGCCTCGACAATGGGTAACGTGGGCATCACCGGAACCGGCCCATCAAGCTCGTAGACAAACGGGTCAACCGCAAACCGTTGTTCTGGCTCAACCACATCGATCGTTTCGTGCGGCTCAAAATCGGAAGGACTGTGATCTGGAATGTCGTCCGACATCTGAACTGATTCAGCCTGCTCGATCATTATGTGAGCATTATCATCGATGGTGATCTCGATGATCTGGGTATTTGACTGATGGTCAACGAACACGACCTGGGGTTTGCACGGCTTGGTTGCACCCTGGGTGTCGATATCGCAGGCTTCATGTGGCGAAAGCTGATTCGCAAGTTCCGCCAAAGGTGTCGCTGCATCAAACGTATTTGGCAGGGCGGAAAAGCCCGAATTCATGCCGATCGAATTATGTTGAGTCGTCATTGAAGTCAGAAGCAGGAAGGAACCACTGTTTGTGAAGGAGACTTCCAGTTTTGTCGTCATCCACACCGAGGAAGTACATCCATCGTCAATCATGTCGAATATCCGGTCGAAAGTATCGGTTTTGAGGGTCAATTCCCGACTCAATGCGGCTCAATCGCCTGTTGTCCCGTTGACCATCATTTTTTGCGACAACTATAATCCCCGGCTTGCAAATCACATCGGAAACGAAAGTCTCATGAAAATCCACGAATATCAGGGAAAAGAACTCTTCAAAAAGTTCGGCGTCAAAGTGCTCGAGAATCGGGTTGCCCGCTCCGGTGACGAAGCCGCAGCTGCTTACGACGCCCTCGGTGGCGCGATCGCGGTTGTTAAAGCTCAGATTCACGCTGGCGGCCGCGGCAAAGGTACTTTCATCGAAAACGAACAGCAGAAGGGCGTTCAGTTGTGCAAGTCGGCTGACGAAGCCAAAGCCGCTGCCGAAGCCATGCTGGGCAACCACCTTGTCACGATCCAGACCGGTCCCGAAGGTAAACAGGTCAATCAGGTTATCGTCGAAGCTGGCTGCGACATCGCCCGTGAACTTTACCTCGGCATCGTGCTCGATCGAGAAGAGAAGCTTCCGGTTTTGATGTGCTCCCAGGAAGGCGGCGTGGAGATCGAAAAAGTTGCCCACGAAACGCCTGAGAAGATCTTCAAACAGCATTTCGATCCGGCTGTCGGAATTCAGTCGGACCAAATCAAAACGCTTTGCGATCAGTTGGAACTTTCGGGCGACTCCGTTGCATCGGCTGACACGTTCATGAAAGCGCTCTGCAAACTGTACGTCGATCTCGACTGTTCGCTGATGGAAATCAATCCTCTGGTCGTGACCGGTTCAGGTGAACTGGTTGCCCTGGATGCGAAATTGAATTTCGATTCAAACGCACTCTTTCGTCAAACCGAAGTCGCCGAGATGCGTGACCTTTCGGAAGAAGAAGAATCCGAAGTCCGTGCATCCGACGCGGGACTCAGTTACGTCAAACTCGAAGGCAACATCGGATGTCTGGTCAATGGTGCCGGCCTGGCCATGAGCACCATGGACATCATCAAGCATCACGGTGGACAGCCAGCCAACTTCCTGGACGTTGGTGGCGGAGCAAAAACAGAAGCGGTTACGGAAGCTTTCCGAATCATTCTTTCGGACAAAAATGTGAAGGCTGTGTTGGTCAACATTTTCGGCGGCATCATGAAGTGTTCCACGATCGCCGAAGCACTTGTCTCGGCCGCGAAGACGGTTGGCTTTGAAGTGCCGCTGGTCGTGCGTCTTGAAGGTACCGAAGTCGACAAGGGACGCCAGATTCTCGAAGAGTCAGATGTTGACTTGATCACAGCGACTGACTTGACCGATGCGGCTGAAAAAGTTGTCGCTGCAATCTCCTAGTCACGTCGTTCGCTTCTCCAATCCAACTACAAATCAAAAACGGAAATAAACAATCATGAGTATCCTGATCAACAAAGACACTCGCGTCATCTGTCAGGGCATCACGGGTAAAGTCGGCGAATTTCATACGCGTGGCTGCCTTGAGTACGGCACACAAATGGTCGGTGGTGTTACCCCAAAGAAGGGCGGCCAGGAAGTTGCCGGCCTGCCGGTTTTCGACACCGTCGCTGAAGCCGTCGAACAAACCGGTGCCAACGCAACGATGATCTTCGTGCCGCCACGATTCGCAGCAGCTGCGATCATGGAAGCCATCGAAGCCAAAATTCCAGTCATCTGTGCGATCACCGAAGGCATTCCCGTCCTCGACATGGTGCCCGTCTACAAAGCCGCTCAGGAAGCGGGCATTGTGCTGGTCGGCCCGAACTGCCCCGGTGTGATCACACCTGAAGAATGCAAAATCGGCATCATGCCCGGTTACATTCACGAAAAAGGCAAAGTCGGCATCATGAGCCGCAGCGGAACGTTGACTTACGAAGCCGTTTGGCAAACTTCGAACCTCAAGTTGGGCCAGACAACTTGCGTTGGTCTTGGCGGCGATCCAATTGTTGGAACTTCGTTCATCGACGTCCTGAAGCTGTTCCAGGAAGACGACGAAACGGAAGCCATCCTGATGATGGGTGAAATCGGCGGAACGGCAGAAGAAGAAGCTGCAGCCTACGTCAAGGAACATATCACCAAGCCAGTCGCTGCCTTCATCGCTGGCAAGACGGCCCCTCCCGGAAAACGTATGGGACATGCAGGCGCGATCATCAGTGGTGGCAAAGGAACAGCAACCGAGAAAATGGCGGCACTTGAAGACGCCGGTATCGAAGTGGCTCAAAGCCCTGCCGACATGGGTGCTGCAATGGCACGTGCGATCAAGAAAGCATAACGTTGCAGTTTCCTGTCGTGACCAAGAGAGGCGTTGCCGCTCAAAGCACCGCCTCTCATCTGCGACATCTACGTGAAAAGAGTGCTTCATCCTCGCGCTGAACGAGTGCAATTTGTATCGGTTAGGCAGGTTGTGCGGGTTACGTTTTTGGATCCGTGAACCAAGACACTGTTTTGTGTTGACGAGTGCAGATCGATTTCTGCATCAACGGACGGTTATTCACTTCATAAGCACCAACTTTTAGTTACCATAGAAGTCCTTCTGTGAGACTCCTCTCTGGTGCTGTTGCATGCTGTTGATTTTGAACGTTACTGCCTCCGATGTTGACGACATCTGTGCTGAGAGCAGGACGTCGTTTTCCACAGGATGGATAGCGCATATCTGGCCGCCATAAGATCACGTGAACAGGTCTGGCAGCCTGCTTTGGCTACGCGGCATTTGGAGATCGCGGCCATCCCTGATCACTGACTGGCCCAAGCTTACTGTTGCAGGCGCAAACAGTTGATTTCTAACCCTTCCTTTTTCTGAACTTCTATTCGGAGACCACCTTGACCACAGTAGATTTGACAATTGTAGGAAACGGCATCCTTGGTCTGATGACCGCATATGAGCTAACCAACCGGGATCCCAAACTGAAGGTTGCGGTCATCGGCCCAGCCGACCGTGAAGGAGGCGCGAGCCAGGCGTCGGGAGCGATGCTGGGATGTTTTGGAGAAATCACTGACCTGACCTTCTTCAATGATCAGGCTGAAAAGCGGTTTATGATGGCTTACGATGCCCATAAACGCTGGCCCAGCGTCATTGAACAGCTCAACTCGCAGGTTCCCGAGATACTTCAACAGGAAGTCAACCAGGGAACGTTTGTCGTCCTGAATCCCTGCTCCGGTCAAATTGAAAGTGACAGTTTCCGGGAACTTCTGTCGGCGCTGGAACGCTTCAAGGAACCCTACGAAGAGATCGATCCACGGATCATCGAAGGCTTCAATCCAAACGAGAATCTACGACCACTTCGCTCGATTGTAATTCCAAACGAAGGCTGCCTGGACTCGAGACGATTCATGTCAGTGCTGCGGTCACTGCTGGAACAGCGTGAGGTCGAGTTCATTGATCAAAAGGCACTTGGTTTCCACGAAGACGGCGCTGGATTCGGCGTTGAACTTGAAAACTCTGAAACGGTTCAATCGACAAAATGTTTGTTGGCCGCCGGTGCATTCACACAGCAACTGCTGGACGCACACCCGGATCTGGCGGATCAAATGCCGCGTGTTTTGCCGGGCGTTGGTTTCTCAACCAATATTCAGCAGGTTCCTGGGAATCCAATCAACAAAGTGATTCGCACTCCCAACCGGGCTGGTGCGTGCGGTCTGCATGTCGTGCCTCAAGCCGATGGCTCTTTGTATTTGGGTGCTTCCAATGATGTGTACCTGAAGCCGCAGACACTGCCAATGACGGGCATCGTTCACTTTCTGCTGGAATGCGGAATTGAGCAAATCAATCCTGCACTTTATCGATCCCAGTTGCTGACTACGCGCACCGGTAATCGCCCTGTAACGACCGACGGCTTCCCACTGATTGGAGAAACGTCGTGGGATGGCTTGTACATCCTGACGGGAACATACCGGGACGGCTTCCACAAAAGCCCAGTTCTGGCTCAGATGATTGCCGAAGAAATTCTCGGAGAGGATCCGACGTGGCAGCACGATTATCAGCCAGAACGAAGCCTGATCCCAACGACCAACAAAGAAGAAGCGATCAAGGTTTATCTCGATCACCTGATCGCCGCCTACTACGAGCATGGCTGGCGAGCTCCCAAGATCTCGAGTCAGGATGCGACTCGGCAGGTTGCTGAGACCCAGATTAGAGCGTTCTTTGACGAGCATGGATTCGACTTTGGAATCTCGGCAGAAATCCTGCTGATGCATGAGCTGACTTCGAATCCGGAAGAAGCTTTGCCAATGATCAAGAAGGCGTTCCCCAAGCAAAAAGCGTCTGCTCTGGTGTCGTGAACAACATCAATCCTTCCAGTGCGATTGCGACTTCGATAGCCGACCGCAATGTCAGCTACTCGCAATTTTGCTGCGGCATCAAACGAGTCGCTGCCCAGCTTCGATCGCTTGAACTGGATCGTGGTGTCGCCGTCGCATTGATTATGGGTCGTGGCCCCGAACTGTACGCCAGTCAGTTCGGGGTGCTTTCGACGGGTGGATTTTTTCTGCCGATTGATCCTGCGAACCCACTGCAACGAATCAAATTCCTGCTGAACGACTCGCAGGCAAAGTGCGCGCTCGTCGATGCCGCTTCTGCCGAGAAAATCAGGAGCCTTGGCCTGGACCTGGATGTCGTCGAACTTGCCCCTGAATCCGTTTTTGATGACGCTGCCGATTCTCCTGATGCCACACCAGTCGTATTCCCACATGCCGCCAACGATCCGGCCTACATGATCTACACGTCGGGTTCGACGGGGCAGCCCAAGGGCGTTTGCATTCACTGGGAAGCAATCTGCAATCACAACGAAGGCATGATTGACGTGTACGAAATCACGTCCAGCGATCGGATCATGCAAATGATTTCGATCGGTTTCGACCTGTCTATCGAAGTCATCTTTACGACGATTCGCAGCGGAGCTTCTCTGGTGACTGTTGACCCAGCGGCACTGGATTCTCCTGTCAGGTTTTTACGTTGGGTGCGTGAGCAAAAACTGACGTTGCTGAACATGCCGACGGCTTTGTGGCATCGTATCGTGCCGGCGCTCGAGGACGAACCGCTTCCTGATTGTGTTCGTCTGGTGACGATCGGCGGCGAACAGATAAAAACAGAGTTGGTGGACCTTTGGTTCAAGCATGTTTCTCCAGACAAGGTGCGACTGGTCCATGGCTACGGTCCGACTGAAACCACGATCACTTCCACAGTCTGCGACCTCACTCCGGACAATCGGGAAGCAATCGGTCGCCCCATCAAAAACATGGAATGCCATATCTTCGGAGACAATAACCGGCTGATCGAGACCAGCGGCGAAGCCGGTGAGCTTTACATTTCAGGAACATCGGTCGCCAAAGGATACTGGAACCGCCCGGAGCAAACGGCCGCCGCGTTCATGCACTCTGACCTGATTGGTGGTCGCTGGTGTTACCGAACGGGGGACCGCGTCATGTGGGATGAACATGGCCAACTGCTGTTTTGCGGACGCATTGATCGTCAGGTGAAGTTCCGTGGTTTTCGCATCGAGTTACACGAAATCGAGAACGCGATTTGCCTTCATCCTGAGGTGACCAATGCGACCGTCCTGAAATCGGATGCAGGGCACGAGCAGTTGGTTTGTTTTGCGATCCCACGAAAAGACGCATTCGTAACCGGGCAGAACGATGAATTACAGCAACAGATTTCAGGCTTTGTTGAGGAAAGCCTGCCGCAATATATGGTGCCCGGGCGATTCATGTTTCTGGACAAGTTTCCGATGACGGTAGGAGGCAAAGTCGACACGCGAAAGCTGTTGTCTTTGGTCGAAGTAGACCAGAAAGATCGGCCGGCAGTTGTCAGTGGACTGGAATCGGTTGAAGCTGAGGTCACAAGAATCTGGCAATCCGTTCTTGGTTCTGCACCTGTCACTTCGGACACGACGTTCGAACAGAGCGGAGGCGACTCACTCGCGGGGATGGCCATGGCAATTGGGCTTGGGAAATCTTTCCCTGGCAAATCATTCGGCGTGGCGACGTTGGTTTCCTATTCGACGGTCAACCAATTGGCTCAATACATTCGGCAAGCGCCTGACCGCATCACGGCCAAAGAAAGCGGTGATCTCTATCCGATCATCAGTTCGCTTGGTCAGCCATTGGAATCAGGAAGTCCGGTCCTGATTTTCCTGCACCCTGGTGGTGGAAGCGGCTATCTGTACAACGACCTGCTCAATGATACGGTCAAAAGTAACTACTCGATCCTGATACTCGATTCCCCATGGTTGACGGGGGAACTGCCCACTGGCGAGCCCGAACATTCGGCCGTTTCGATTGCCAACGTCTATGCAGATGCCCTTGCAAAACGAATTCCCCCAAGCAGCCAGATCGTGACGGCGGGCTACTCGTTCGGAGGCATTTTGGCTTTTGAAACAGGCCGCTTTCTAAGCGAGCATGGTTTTGAAGTCACCAGAGTCATTAACATTGACCAACCGGTTCCCGCGGCAATTGAAAACGCCGACCTCGTCACTCGCCTGGTGAACTGGGCTCATCGTTTGAAAGCTCCCAAACTGGCCTGGGAAGCGCTGAGCTACGCGAAAGAGAGAGAAAGAACGCGGGCCGGTGAACAAACCCGATTCAGCGATAATCAGGACGTTCTTCGATCCCTTGCACTGGAAGACATGCACGGAAAAATCGAAGACGCCTACAGGCCGGAATCCTGCGATCTGGAATTGCATCTGATTCGTGGGGATATCATGGAAGCCAAGTATCGGGTGCAAAGCGATTACGGTTGGACTCCCTACTCGCATGCCCTGTCGGTGCACCGCATCTCTGGCACTCACTTGACGATCTTCGCAGGTCGGAATTTACAGAAGCTTTCTGCCAAATTTCAACAATTGGTGTGAACTGCATTCAGCGGCAAACTTGCTGACCATGGCAATGCTCCCAATGACTTCACTGGATTCCATTGAACACTCCCAATACAAAATTCCGATTTCTGTTTGCCGTCATCGGCCAGGGGTTGTTCAGTCTGAGCCGTTTGCTCACCACGATGATCATCGGTGGCAGATTCAATCTGAGCGGTGCGCCGATGGGCGCCGGATCCAATGCTGACTTGGGACACTACCTGGCCTATTTCAGCATGCTGTTGCTGGGCATGGCGGTTTTGGATGCGTTTGTTACCATTCCGATGACCTATCTGATGCACAACCGCAAAGAAACGGAGAAACCTCGGTTCTCTACATTCCTGCTGTTGATGTGTCTTGCGATTTCAGTGTTGTTCGTGGGCCTGGTGTTGCTGGGGGGTGCCGTTGCCCAAATGCGTTACTCCAATCTTTCGTTGGTCACGGTCGCCGCGTTTGCATTCCTGATGGCAACCCAATCCATTCGCGAATTTCTGACTCGTTGGTTGCTGGCCCATTTGAAAACCGGTCACTACGCGGTCTGCGAGGTGGCTTATCTGCTGTTTTATCTTACGTTCATCGCGATTGCGATTTACGGTCAACAGATTTTTCTGACCACAGTTTTTTCAATCATCGGAATTTCAAACCTGTTGATCATTGGAATCATCTGGTGGCGACACAGCGAATCATTTGCTCCGATCAGATCAACGCTTCGACATGTTGGCTTGCTGAAGTTCTCCGCTGCTGCCGACGACCTGGAGGGTTCGAATTCGAAATCTGCCTCGTGGTCTGATTTCACAACGAACCTCAAGGAACAATTTTACTTCGGGAGTTGGCTGGCGCTCGATAGTTTGTTTGCCTTGACGACGGTCTACTTTTTCAACTGGTTTCTGTTATTGAAAATCGACGCAGCCGCTTCGGGGATTTATGGCGCTTGCATGACGATCGTCCTGTTGGCCAATCCGCTTCTCAATGGAGTCGTGTCAGTCTTTGCGCCGATGGCAGCGATCGAATACCAGGAATCGGGGAAAGCAGGTTTGAATCGGATTACCTGGAAGTACGCCACGGGCCTGGCCATGCTGATGTCGTTGTTCGTCGTCTTGTTGTGGTTTGCTGGTGGTCCTCTGATCAAACTGTTTTATGGAACCAGTTACGATCAGTTTTTCGCAGAACACTATTCGGGCGAGAATCGAATTCCGTTTTTGATCGGGCTTTCGATGCCATTGAACGCAGCCGCGTACATCATTGCCTGCAGCTTGTTGGCCTGTGGGCAGATAAAATACAATTGCTTCAGCTCACTGGTCGGGTTGCTTGTGGTCGTCAGCCTGGGCGCCGTGATGCGCAAACCGGATCTGGTAACGTGTGCACTTTGTTTCTCAATTGCGACTGGAGCGATCCTCGCGTGTCGCGTCTGGTTTTACTGGTCGCATCGTATTGAATCAGAGAATTGAAAAAGCAGAAACCTCAAGAAACAAATATGGGAATCATCAACAAAGTCAGAGAGTTGGGAATCGGGTTTGTCCTGGAAACGCTTTTCGAGCGTTTTGTTCCAGCGTGGGTATTTCGAATTGCCTCCATTGCCGTCTACCAACTGGATTTCGATAAACTCTCGGGCGCTCCGCTCTCGAATGCCTCGGTCAGCTTTTGCGACAGCGAACAGGAACTGGAAGAACTGAGAGAACTCACCTCTCACAGCAGCGTGGAGCCGCACTTGATCGGCGTCCTCGCCAGGGTCGATGGTCAGGTTGCAGGTGGGTTGTGGATTGCCACGAGTGAATTCTGCGACAAAGACGTGGGTTTGTTATTTTCTCTGGGAGCCGAACGCACCTGGATCTATTCGGCAAGGGTCGAACCTCCTTTTCGTCGTCAGGGAATTTATTCGCATCTGATGTCCGAATCGGCTCAATCGAGGAAACGTCAACAAAAAAGTGCGCCGTTGATTGCCGTCAGTGAAGTCAATCGAGGCTCTCGCAAAGCGATCCAGCGCTTCAGCACCTTCGTCGGCAAGGTGTTGGTGATTCGGGTTGGGTCTATGGTCTGGGCACGGTCGACAGGTGACCTGCAGCAGAATCAAAACTGGACGTTCCGCTGCTCGCGGAGTCCAATTCAAGTGGAAGTGACAGGACAGGCATCAGAATCAAATGGAGGCTGAGCGTCCTCAGGAAAATGAGCCACCAAGCTGAATTTCGCGCACAAAAAAACCCTGGTCATCCTCCAGGGCTTTCTCGACAGATCGTCGGAGATCTTTGGCTTGTTGTGGTTGGTTTCCCCGATCGCAGTTCGTTACGGGGTTCCTGTTGCATGGATGCAATGCACAAGCCATACCAGTGCCCAAAATTGGGAAACTTCGATCAAAAATGCCTCAACGTATTTACCAAAGTGAACACGTGATGCCAAAACGCATCATTCTGTTCGCTATTGTCAACAACATTCTTTGTTATCATGCCTGCTTCATGTCAATCGAAAACCGAAGTAACGAATGAACTCAGAACAACTTGACGTTATCGCCGTCGGCGCACATCCCGACGATTGCGAAATCGGATGTGGAGGCACGCTGGCAAAACTTGCCCAACAAGGCCTGCGTGTTGGGATCATAGATTTAACCGATGGCGAACCTACGCCGCTGTGTGATGATCCGGCGATTCGCGTCGCTGAAGCAGAAGAGGCTGCAGAGAAACTTGGGCTCGCCAAACGTATCATTCTCGACTTGCCAAATCGCCGGCTCTTCGATTCGTTCGAGGCACGTGTTGAACTGGCGAAACAGTTTCGCATCTATCGCCCAAAACTTGTGCTGGGCATTGGATGCAAAACGCCGCTCGCATCGCCGGATCACTGGCAAGCCATGCAGATCACTGACGCAGCTATCTTTTACAGTCGGCTGACGAAATGGGATGAATACTTCGACTCGTTGCCGGTGCATCGAATCAAAAAGCAGCTCTACTATTCGTTGTTGTATTCGGGTGACTTTGCTGGTGTTGAAGCCAAACAGGTCGTGCACGATATCTCGGATACCCTTGAACTAAAAATGGCAGCCGTACGTTGCTACAAAACGCAATTCCCACCGGACAAGCAAGCTGTTTTCGAGAAAGTCGACCATCTCGCCAGGTCATGTGGCCAGTCGGCAGGTTTAACGGCCGGCGAAGTTTTGACCTCTCCCACTCCCATCGCTTCTCGCAATCTGTTTGATACTTTGCAGATTGACTGATCATGCCTGTTAAACGCGTCCAATTTGAATCCACGACTCCCGGTGAATCTCCTGTCAGGCTTGCCGGTATATTTGACCTGCCAGATGCAGATCCAGTCGCGACCGCGGTGTTCGCCCACTGTTTTACGTGCACTAAAGACATCAAGGCCATTGCCCGGATTAGCCGTTTGCTATCGAGACACGATATCGCCGTGCTGCGTTTTGATTTCCGTGGGCTCGGGGCAAGCAAAGGCACTTTCGCTGACTCGAATTTCCTTACGAATCTGGACGACATTCGAGCAGCGGTTGGGTTTATAACATCGGAAATTGCTGCGCCGCAGATTCTCATCGGACACTCGCTTGGTGGTGCGGCGATGATGGCAACCGCTCCAGAATTTGAATCGGCTCGCGGCCTGGTTACGCTGGCGGCACCATCGGACACGACTCACCTGGTTCAGACTTTACTGCGCCTGAATCCGAACATCGGAACGACTGGGCAGGGCGACGTTGTCATCGGCGGAATGACCCATCACGTAAAGCAACAGATGCTCGACGTCCTGGAGGATTTCGACCTGCCAGCGCACATCAAGCGACTGGCCTTGCCTCACTTGATTTTCCATTCGAAAACAGATCAGACGGTCGCGTTACAGCACGCACACAACCTCCTTGAATGGACTGGAGGCCCGAAGCTGATGGTCACACCGGGCGAGTCAGACCATTTGTTTGTGGACAATCCAGGCGACGTGAAAATGATTGCTGATTTTGTTCAAGCCTGGTTCTCAGGCCTGTAAATGGCGTTTGGTTATTGTCGATACCAAGGGAATCAAAGGGGCGTGCCAGTTTGCATTTCACGAGTACAATATCATTCCCTCATTGTGCAGATTGCACATAGCCAAATTCCCTCCAGGAAACGACATGTACGAGCAAGAGATAAAGTTGAACCAGTTTGTGATGATCTCCTTCGACCAGGTGATGGCCGACATCCCCAAAGACCGAATCAACGAGCGTGCAGCGGGCAGTGGACATCCACCTCTGTGGGTACTTGGGCATCTGGCGATCTGTGCGGAACTGGGACATTTGATGCTGGGAACTCCAATCCGGACAACTGAGTGGATGCCAGTTTTTGGCCCTGGCTCGTCAGACGAAATCGAAAACCCCGATTCCTATGATGCTGCAGACTTGATCACCCAGGTCAAAGATGGTTATGCGGGATTGTGTCGGGCAGCTGCCAACGGAGACGCCGAGGCACTGGCTGCTCCCCATGAAGTTGCGTTGCTTGACGGTTCGCCGCTGGTATCGCGCGGTGATTTGCTATCGCATCTTTTGACCACGCACTTTGCATTTCACGTCGCTCAGCTATCAGCCTGGCGGCGAGCCGCCGGACATGAGCCACTATTTTAAGCCGCCGCACAAGGGGAAAATCTGGGCGCACAACCTCGTAACGAGCACTCGTGCTGCCCGACTTTCCCGATGTTAGTGGTGATAATGCACACGGGTTGAGATCGATTAACGAACTCAATTGTTTTTTTGGTTGATAAACCCGGGGATCGTTCTATAACGATTGGTTCACAGCAAACACAATTTTTCTCAGGAGAACTTATGAAGCTTCGACTCGCGATTACCGTGGGAATGTTGCTGGCGACGAACGTCGCAATTGGCCAGGAAACAACCCTTAAATCAGTGGATGCGGATTCGGACGGCAAAGTTTCCGTTAAAGAATTTTCCGAATATGCAGGCGAACGACTTGGAGACTTTGATCAACTTGATGCGTTTGCAAAGAAAGTTGACGCAGACGGAAACGGGGAGATCAGTCAGGCAGAGTTTGATGCCCGAAGAGAAGTACTGCAAGGCATGGCACAACCTCAGGATGGTGCGAAAAAAGAAAAGGCCGCCGCTCATAAAGTTGGCGACATGGCTAGCGATTTCGAATTGCAAAGCATCGGCGAGAAGATCAAGTTGTCAGACAATTTCGGTGACGATGGAAATCCCGTTCTCGTAGTATTCTCCCGTGCCAGTTGGTGACCGTTTTGCAAAAAGCAGCTGGTCGAGCTGGGCAAAAACAAAGAGAAATTTGAAGCAGCAAACGCAAAAGTAATTGCGGTCTTTCGAGAAGAAAAACAGGGCGAAGCGGGTTTGAAGAAAATCAAAGCCGAAACGAATACTCCGTTCACGATTGCTCTTGATTTGAACAAAGAGAAGACAGGACGATACAGTCCAAACCGGGGCGAGTTCTCGGGCTACGTGATCGACTCAAAAGGCAAGATCACCAAGTTCTTCCAGGGTGACTTGAGAAATCGAGCCAAGTCACAGGAAGTACTTGCTGCAATCAAAGAAGCTTCTGGTGGCTCTGGTACCAAAGAAGGTTCTGATACCAAGGAAAAAGGTTCCAACACCAAGCAAGGTTCTGAATCCAAGGTCAAGCAAGGATCTGATTCGAAAGGGTCTGCCAAGAAGGGATCTGGATCCAGGTAACTTCTGAAGAATATGCCCTGGTGACGGGGTACGATGATTCCCAAAGGGATGTGCTGCTTTATTGCAAATTAGCACATCCCTTTTTCTTTTGGGAACAGTGAGTAGGTCTCAACGTCTCCGCATGTTCACGATGGCGACCACGGGGCCACGGACTCAAGACTTCTGCCATCGCCAGGCTCATGCTCTAATAGGCGAAACAATCCTCCTGCTGATTTCGAGACGATGGCGAAACTCTATTTCTACTACTCCGCGATGAACGCTGGCAAAAGCACGACCTTGCTACAAGCTGCGTACAACTATGAAGAACGCGGCATGAACGTGCTCCTTTACACGCCCATCATTGATGATCGGGATGGATCAGGAAAAATCTCTTCGCGACTTGGACTGACGCGCGATGCGATTCCCTTTGAAAGCAGCTTCGACCTGTTCGCCGATGTTGAAACCCGAAAAAACGGGAAAAACGTCGACTGTGTTTTTATCGACGAAGCGCAGTTCATGTCAGCCAGGCAGGTGTTGCAGGTATCAATGATCGCCGACCAACTGGGCGTGCCTGTGCTCTGCTACGGACTTCGTACCGATTTTCGTGGTGAGCCATTTGAAGGAAGCAAATACCTTCTTGCCTGGTCAGACGAACTTGGCGAAATCAAAACGATTTGTCACAGCGGAAAGAAAGCAACCATGAACGCACGGCTGGATGAAAATGGCGATCGAGTCTGGGAAGGCGAGCAGATTTCAATCGGTCACCACTACGTTGCACTGAGTCGCAAAGAATTTCGACTGGACAAAGTTTCGCCCGTGAATGATCCAGTCGAACAGAAATAACGCTGGCCAAAAAAAACGGCTGACCGTTCAAATGACGGCCAGCCGGTCGGAGTGTTGCAGCTTGACGAAAAGATCGTCCAGCAGATTTGAAAACGACTACCAGATCTTGATTCGTTTTCCTTCAGGTTTGAACAACTTGTCACCTTCTTTCAATTTAAACGCCTGATAAAAAGCGTCGATATTGGTTACCGGTCCATTGGCTCGGAATGCCGATGGCGAGTGAGGATCGGTCAACAGGCGATTGAGCATGTCAGCGTCGCGATACTTGCGAGCCCACACACGTGACCAGCCCACAAAGAACAACTGGTCCTGATTCCAACCGGCAATTTCGATCGGACTCTGGCCTTCAAGTTCCAGAGACATGGCACGATGCGAAATCTCCAAACCGGAAAGGTCCGCAATGTTTTCACCGAGAGTGAATTTTCCTTTAACGAATTTGCCAGGCAACGGCTCGTAAGCGTCGTATTGCATGACCAGTTGTTTGGTCAACTTTTCGAACGCCTCGCGATCAGCATCGGTCCACCAGTTGTTCAGGTTTCCATCGCCATCGTAACGGCTTCCCTGGTCATCAAACGCGTGACTGATCTCATGACCGATCACAGCGCCAATACCACCGTAGTTCAACGGCGCGTCCGCTTTGGCGGAAAAGAATGGTGACTGCAGAATTGCAGCAGGGAACACGATTTCATTTTTGGTCGGGCTGTAATAGGCGTTAACCGTTTGTGGTGTCATGCCCCATTCTTCGCGATCAATTGGTTTGCCCATCTTGTTCACGGAACGATCGTGCTCAACCTTTGAAGATCGAAGGATGTTGCCCAGAAGATCATCCGGCTCAATAACCAGTGCCGAATAGTCACGCCATTTGTTGGGATAGCCAATCTTCGTACGAATCTTGCTGAGCTTGATTTGTGCTTTGGCTTTCGTTTCATCTGACATCCAGGCAAGCCCGTCGATGCTGGTGCCAAAGGCCTTGAGCAGGTTTTTGACCAGGCGATCCATCTTCTCTTTGGCTTCGGCTTTGAAGTGTCGTTCGACGTAGATTTTGCCGACGACTTCGCCAAGTGCCCCGAAGCCCCGTCCACCAGAAATTGCTCCAATGGCACGTTTCCAACGAGGACGTTGCTCCGTCACGCCACCAAGTTCTTTACGATGCAAATTGAAGTGAGCAAGCACGAATTTGTCTGAAAGAAACGGAGCGAATCGATCGATCAGTTTGAATTTTGCATAGGATTTGAGCGTATCAAGTGAAGTTTGCTTGAGGATCTCATCGAGCTTTTCAAAATAGGTTGGCGTGTTGACGATAACTTCATCGCCAGGCACGACGCCTGCTGCTTCGAACATGACATTCCAGTCAACACCAGGCGTCAATGTAGCCAGGTCATCCGTCTTGTACTTGTTGTATCGCTTTTCGGCATCTCGAAGCACGACGTTGCTCCATGAAGCATCCGCAAGTCGCGTTTCCAGTGCCAGAATGTCTTCGGAGTTTCCATCGGTTCCGGCCAACTCCATGACTTTATCGATGTAGTTAACAAATGCCTTTCGTGCCGAACGATTCTTTTCATCGTCGCGAACGAGGTAGTAGTCGCGATTGGGCAACGTCGTACCGCTTTGCACAATGTGAACGATGTATTGTGTAGAGACTTTCGCATCCTGGGAAACATAGGCTCCAAACGGAGATCCAACTCCCATTTGATCGAGCGTACCAAAATGGCGGTACAGATCTTCTTTTGATTCGATTGCATTGATCTTTGCAAGCTCATCCTGAATCGGATCGGCGCCAAGTTCGTTAGCGCGTTCGACGTTCATGTAAGCTTTGAAAAAGTCACCAACTTTTTGCTCGTCGCTACCTTTTTCAAACGTTCCTTTGGCCAACTCCTCGACGATCGCCTTCAAGCGACTTTCGGAAAGATCGGCCAGCTTTGTGAAGGAACCGTAATTGGTTTTGTCTGCCGGAATCGGTGTGTTCTTGAGCCACGTTCCGTTGACGTACTCAAATAAATCATCCTGGGGACGTATGTCTCGGTTGAATGATGACGTGTCCAAGTCAGCCGGTTGTTCCTCCTGTGCCATGGTCGCGGCAACGCTCGAGAGCGCGACGGCGACGGACAGGGAAACGCGAAGAATGCTGTTCATGTTAGCTCACAATGGGGGTTACCTGTAATTTCAGGTGTCCATTATCGGCGAACTGAAGCTAACGAAAAGGGGCAGAGTCTGTCGGTTTGGCGGATTATTGAGCCGCGTAGAGCTTGATCTGTTCCAGCAACGATTCGAGAGCCGTAAACTCGCCTTCGATCGCACGCGATGGAAACAGGAGCTTTGGTACTGCACCGGCGTTGACAAGCTTGTACATTTGCACGTGACTCTGCACGTAAGCGGCAGCCGTCTTGCCTTTAAGCTCTTTTTCGATTCGCTCTTTCCCAACCAGTTCGCCAGCTTTCGCCAAAGCAGTCTGATAATTCGGGGCGTCTTTGCCTTCGAACATCCAACGATGAAAGGTGGAGAACTGCGAACTGTCGGATCTCCAAACGGCAACTGCCAGCGTCGACAGTTCACAAGCTTGAAGGTGCACTTCGTGGTCCTGGGTAACGGCAGAGTTGCATCGCGTATTCATTGGCACTGGCAAGGCAACGATCGCAAGATCATCGCCCAAACGAGCCTTGGCATCAAAAAGGGCTCGGCTGGTGGTGCGGCAATGTGGGCATGTGTAGTCAAACATCTCAACAAATACGTACTTCGCGTCGGGCTTGCCATCGATTGGCCACTGGTAGGCGTTGATCTTCCGGCCCATAAACTGAACGATGCGTGGCGTAGGCTTTTCCTGCTTGGCTTTGGCGGCCATCTCGGCCTTTTTCTTGTCATCAGCCTGTTGCTTCTGCATCTGTCCGGATTCCTGCGTCACAGGCTCTTGCAAAAGCATGAGGGCCAAACGTGGATTTTGAATCACGGCCAACTGGCTGAGAAATTTCTGGCCATAGGCTGCAGTACTGCCAAGCGAGATCGCAGCTGTTTCGACTTCCGTGACTTCATCAATGTCTTCTGAAGGCGGCTCCATGTCGGCTTCAAAGTCATCCTCCACAGGCGGAGCGAAAAAGCCGTCATCAGCAGGTGGCAGCATCATGTCGTCGTCATCTGTCGGCGGCATCTCAATACCAGCCGGAGCAACGACATAGGTTTCACCCTGGCTTGCAGGATTCTCTTTGGGGATGACCACCGGTACGTATTCTTTGATAACGAACTTTGGAGGCTCTTCCGAGTTTACCTGAACGCCGATCATCACGGCCAGTCCAGCGGCCGCCAAACCGGAAACGCTAAAAGTTTGAGGCATGGGAATTCGACTCACAGACAGAATCGCAATCGCAATCACCAACCCGCACCCGTGTGCGCCGAGGCACCATGGGCAAAGATGCTTCAACACGAAGACCTGCAGAAAGATAAAGTAAAGTGCCGCCAATGAAGCGGCGATTGCCAAGCCGGTAACCGCAATCCACGCCATTTGACGAACTGAATCTGAAAACCGGTCCGTTGCTGTAACAATCGTCGCAGCGACCATCGCAACGTAAGTTCCCAGCGCCATCGAGCTGACAGGAATGCCCAACATCTTCGACCATTTGCTGTAGATGACATGGGCACAGTCAAAGAGCTGTCCGCCCGAGCAGCCAGCGATCTCAGATGCGGTTACAGTGACGTAAGTCAGATAAGCAGAAATTCCAAGTGCCGTCAGCATGGGGATCGCCAACAGCGCCAAAAACCATTTCGACGGCAGCGCGAAACGAAGGAAATTGACGCGTACGCGATTGTTTCCGTCATCTGAAACTGCTTCGATTGGTTTCAACAGGTTTTTGCTTATGGAACTCATGTACTAGCCCTGGATAATGAACCATGAACAAATCATGGCAAAGTCGCTTTCTACTGAATTATTGTGCCGCAACAAATATCGGTTTGTGGCAGACACATCGACTTGAACAAGGTCTGCGGTAAGTCGACCCCTTTTATACCTTCTTTTGTTATCCTTTTGACCATCAATTTCCCCTGATCGGGTTTTTCGACAAGCATCATATTGTTTGGTTTGGCTAGCGAAAGACTAGGGCATGTAGCGATAATCCAGATATCACTCTATCACCGATTCTGCCTGCGAGACCCCATAATTGCCTGTCACTTATGACAAGTAGTTCAAATGAGGTTGCTGGCATTGGTCAAATAAATGAGTTAAAAACGAGTACGGCCCAACACGTCACTTGGCCTATGCGCCACCTTTGGGAGAGAAAAATGCCAGGTATTTTGGTAGTTGATGATACAGCTGTTGATCGCCGCTTGGCCGGTGGCCTGCTGGAGAGCGATCCAACTCTGGACGTTTCGTATGCAAAGGATGTCCAGGAAGCACTACTGCAGATTTCAAATCACCTTCCGGACCTCGTCGTTACTGATCTGCAAATGCCTGAGTTCGATGGCTTGCATTTGGTCAACGAGATCAATGAAAAGTATCCCGAGCTTCCGGTGGTTCTGATCACCGCTCATGGCAGCGAGAACATCGCAGCGCAGGCACTTGCTAGCGGTGCAGCCAGCTTCGTCCCGAAGTCAGAATTGGCGGCCAGTCTTTATGAGACGGTTATGTATGTTCTGTCACTAAGCCGTTCCAATTCGCGAAACCGCAAACTGATGAGCTGTGCCAGACAGTGTGATTTTGAGTTTGTGCTGGACAACGACATTGAGCTCATCGAACCGCTTGTCGACATGATTCAGGAGATCGTTGGCTCCCAGGAAATCCTGAGTCATAAATGCCAGGTGCAACTGGGTGTCGCACTTGAGAATGCTTTGACGAACGCAATGTTTCGCGGCAACCTCGATATGAATCGCGAAGATTTCCCTGTCCTTTCTCGAGCTGCAATCTCTTCCCGTGCCCGCAGCGAACCCTATTGCGATCGACGAGTTCATTTTCGCGCACAAATTACGAACGACAAAATTGAATTCGAGCTTCGTGACGAAGGTGAAGGATTCGACATATCCCAACTACCGGATGCTTCCAACCCGGATAGCTTCCGCGATGGTATTGGACGTGGGCTCGTTCTGATCCAGGCCTTTATGGACGAAGTCAACTATCAGGACTCTGGCCGGAAACTCGAGATGAAAAAGTTCAGGCTCAACGCACCAGCAACGAATCCGCGATAGAGTCCATGCCGAGGGTTCAGACTGCGGAATACTCTTCGGCAGTGATCCACCCCATCACACCGAACCCGCCGACAAAATAAATGTCTGCGATGTTCATTCGGTAAAATCCGAAATCGCCAAATCCGGCCCATTGGCGCGACTCGGGGTGAGTTTCAAAGTAGAGCGCGGCGATGTTCTCCCGCTCCGAATCCTCAACCGGCTCAAAGTCGCCCATTATGGAAACTCTGGCTGCGCCCAATGCCGATCCGGATTGCCCGGCGACTAGCAGCGTTGCTTTTGGTTGAGCCCGAAGGTTCTTCGTGTGGGTCGCCATTTGACTAATTAGCACGATGGGCCTGCCCTGCGAGTCGATCGCGTAAGGCATGACGGAGCCAAACGGATAGCCCGGATGCTTGATCGACATCGTCGACAAGCTACTGTATCCACCAGTCTCGATCAGCGCACGAGCACGTTGAGCCAATGTTGGTTCAGAGCCCGTTGAACCGGAAGAAGAACCATTTGAGGAATCTGATTTGTTGGTCATGCTGTTTCGCGTCGCTAACTCAATTCCCAACCAGCACGATAGGTACCTTTGATGATGCGATCAGCCTCATCCGAGTTTGTGACGCTCATTGATTCGTGATCCCATTGGATCTTCTTGCCCAGTCGCAAAGCGACGACACCAAGCAGCGTGATTTCTGTGAGGTGTGCTCCATATTCGAAGTTGGAACTTGCTGCCGGACCGCCGCGAGCAGCATCGATCCAGTCCTGATGATGGCCGTTGGTCGGAGCCAATGTTGCCGCCGGTTCCTGAAAGTTCTTTTTCAGTTCCGGTTCAAGCAACTCCGGACTGCCAGAGTAGGCACGATCCATGATATGGCCTTTGTCGCCAACGAACATAACACCACGACCGGGCAGTTCAGCGTCTTTCATGACTTCTGGCTTGGGAGGTTTCGGCCCGCCGCTGTACCAGGTGATTTTGACAGGTGGTTTGTCACCACGGGCCGGGAACTCAAAATAGCCCAGTTCGCCGTGAGGAATAATGTCGTCGCTCATGAAACCGGCAGGATACATCTCGACCGAGCTGGGAGTAGGGAGGTCGAGAGCCCAAACGGCTGCATCGAGATCGTGGCATCCGAAATCGCCCATCGCGCCGAGTCCGAAGTCCCAAAAATCCCGCCACGCGACGGGAGCATACGCTGAATGAAAGTTGACTTTCTCGCGCGGTCCGAGCCACAGATCCCAGTCGAGCCCCTTCGGCATCGGCATGGCTTCCTTGGGTTTGTCATTGATCGTCGGCGTCCATCGCGATGCCGGAACCCACGCGTGATACTCGCGCACCTCTCCGATCACGCCGGCTTTGACCCATTCGACCATTTGACGAACGTCTTTGCTGGAGTGACCGCCGTTGCCGAGTTGAGTCGCGACGCCGGTTTCTTTGGCGACTTTGGCGACCAACCGTGCTTCGGCAATGTTGTGTGTCAGCGGTTTTTCGCAATAGACATGTTTGCCTTCTCGCATGGCCCGCAGACTTATCAGGGCATGAAGGTGATCAGGGGTCGCACACAGGATCGCGTCCACATCCCCCGCGTCGTCAAAGAACTTTCGATAGTCGAGGTGATGTCGGCATTTATGTTGGCGTTTGTCAGTGGAATAATGTTCGTCAATTGCAGCCGCGACAGGCAGCCGACCAGCGACTCCTTTGTAGTAAAACTTCTCAAGGTCCCAATGCTCTGCCGGATCGACAACGTCCGTGATCGTGACTCCCTCGAGCGCCATCAGTTCTTTTGCATTCTGAAAGCCGCGGCCTCCAGCACCAATCACCGCGACATTGACCTGGTCGCTGGGTGCGGTGAATCCTGGTCCACCAAGTACATGACGTGGCACGATGGTGGCTGCCGTGGCTGCGGCAGCAGACGATTTAAGAAACTTGCGTCGAGAAGTGGTCATGATTCGATCCGAAAATCTGGTTGTGAAGCAATCGCTTTTGCAACCAGTTTATCAGGAATCCAGACGACAATCCGCACCCGCAGTGGCTGTGACTTTCACTTTCCGGGAAATGAACAAACGATCAAAACCCGACGCATGAGGGAGAGATGGAATGCTCCTTTACGCGTCGGGTTTTGAATTTTCCTGTTGGCTCCGAAGTTCTGTCACTCCGGAGCAGGTCGCATGCCATCGCTGGCATCCACGTCGCTACGCAACCGAGCGAACGCCTTTGCGTTTCTGGTTGTAGAAGAACCGGGCCTGACCCTGCCAGTCGTCGCGAACAATTCGATCGCGGAACGCCAGCAGTCGAGAGAACTCTTCGATCTCTCCAGGCTTCCATTCCATCACCTGGCGGAACGTGTAGATTCCGAAATCATTGAGACGCTTTTCGAGAACTTCGGCGATGCCGGAAATTCGCTTGAGGTCATCACTGGTTTCAGGTGCTTCGGTGAAAACAAGTCCACGGTTCGCGTCCCGTCGCATGCGGCCGCCGTACTCCTGGTCGTATTCGTCGTCTTCCTCCACAACTTCGTCCATCGACTGTGTGAACGAGATGATCGTTGCCTGTGGCTCCTGCGTTTGATGTTTTTCGGCCAACGTTGCCAGAACCATCGCTCGTTCTTTTCGCAAGTCGTCGATCGTTTCCATGCTGGCTTTTAGCTGTGCTTCGAGCTCCTGAATTCGAACCATGTCCTTGGATCGATCCGACTCGCGAGCGATCTGACGTGAAACCATCTCATCGATTTGAGCCTGCAGGCTGTCCTGACGATCTTTTGCGTCCTGATAACGCTGTCGCAAACGCTCAAGCTCATTGGCTTGTGCATGCAGTCGCTTGGCTTCCTGATCCCGTTGTACAAGACTACGTTCAAGATCCACAACGCGAGCATTTGAAAGTTCAAGCTCGGTGCTGAATGAATGGTGAGCGTCCAACTGTTCCTGTAGTGGAACGATACTCGCGTGCAACTGTTCAAGCTCAACTCGCAAGTCATTTCGCTCGCGTTGGAGTTCGCCAATCGTTTCGCTGTCCTGCTTCAACTGGGACTGCATCTGCTTGCGAGCCATCTCCAGTTCGTGCTGCAACTGTTCGCGTTTGGCGTCCAGCTTGACGATGGACTCCGTGTAAGTTGATGATTCGGATTCCAGTTCTGAAATGCGTGTCTTCAGCTGTGACTTTGCCGACGTCAAACGCGTTGTCATCTCCTGTGACTCTGAATTCAGACGCGCACGTTCTGCATCGAGTTCCTTTCGCTTCTCAGCTAACTGGGCACGCAGGTCACGTGAGTGCTCAGCGTACTGTGCGGCTTGACGCGAAAGTTGCTCGCGAAGTTCCTTGATCTGCGTCTCGTACTTTGAAGCGTGCTCGCTTTTGATGCCGTCGGCATCTTTGCGAAGTTTGGCCAACTGGGCCTCGTAGTTCGCTTTCATCTTTTGCGACTGATCTTCAAGTTTGACGATTTGCTGCTCAAGTGTAACGACCTGCTTTTCCGCATCCGTTTCAAGCGCGGCGATGCGCGATTCGGTTTCTTCTGTCAGCTTCGCAATCTGTGCATCATAGTCAGCACGCATTTTCTCGGATTCGTCACGAATCGTCTGGGTCCGTGAATCGAATTTTGATTCCAGTTCGGTACGGATTTTCAGTTCGTGCTTGAGGTTCTCCAAAGCGTCGTCCTGGCTTTGGCGAAGTATGTGAATCGTTGACTCCTGGTTATCGAGTCGCTTCTGGAGACCGGATGCAACAACGCCTGTTGCTTTCTCCAGTTCCATCGACTGGTCACGCTGCTCTGTAAGCCGGGCCATCTGTCGCTCAGCTGCCGTCAATGAAGACTGAGTTGACTCAAGCTTCTGTTGCAGTGTTCCAATCTGTTCGCGAAGTGATTCAGCTTCCTTTTCCAGGACAGCAACTCGCTTCTCGGATTCAGCAGTCGCTTTGTCAGCGGCCTGCTTCTCGGATTTGGCTTTGGCAATGTTTGCCCGAGCACGCTTGAGCTGGTCGTTGGTTGATTTGAGCCCTGATTCGAGAGACACGTATTCCTGCTTCAGGCCTGAAGCGTTAGCAGTTGCCGTTTCAATCAGGTTCTTGCTGGAACTGATTTCTGACTTCAGTTCAGCGATGTATGCGTTGGCATCATGCAGCTGTTTGGTGAAATGGTCCCGGTCGGTTTTGATCGTTTCCAGGTCAACGACCTGCTTGTTCAAAGCCATTTCAGCTTCTGCGTGCTTGTTCCGCCATTCTTCTTCGACGGTGGCTTTGACAGCGAGTGCTTCCTGGGAAAGCTTGTGGATCTGATCTTCAAGTTCAATACGTTTCCGCTTTTCATCCCGGTGCTCGTTTTCGATTTCCGACATTCGCGATGATTTTGCCGACAGGTCTACTTCCAACTGGGCTCTTTCACGCTCAGAAGTTTCGCGACTGGACGACCAATCGTCACAGAGCTGTTGGAGAACGTTAAGTTGGCCTCTTTGCCGCCCGAATTTTTCTTCCAGAGAATTGAGTGCAACCTGCGAAGTCTGCAAATTGCGACGCAAGTCGTGGTTTTCTTTTTTCAGCTTTGATCGCTGAGAGTCTTCCTGCGAACGGCCCAGATACAGTGGCAAAAATCCAAGAATGAACCCGGCAACGAGCAAGAAAAGGACTGTGAATGATTCAAGTACGCCCATGGTAGGACTCCGTCAATTCGGAAGGTTTGTTTCATTTGATATGCAGACCGCGGGGATGCGCGAAAACTCTTGCGCACTGGTCCGGCCATTTTCTTCTGGCATCGGAACGGTCAGGTCTTCGTCTTCAGGAGAATTGGCATAATCGCCAAACTTTGCCAATTGATCGAGATTATCGCTAGCGTCGCTTCGCAATGTTGAACACGGCTTCGCTACGGATTGGAAATGCAGGCAAGAAGCGCAAGGGAGTGAGTGCAGACAAGCTGACGCCTGGTTTTTTACCCGGCGGCACCGGCTTGCGGCTTCACGTGGACACTTTAACTCAAAAAAAAATAGCCTGTTCAAAAACAACCTTCTTGAGACAATCAGCGTACTTCTTGAGACCACTTCTGGGACAGTTTTCTTTTCACAGGAGATCGAAATGAAGTCAAAGCGAATTGCCCGGTTGTTTTCCGGGATGGGCGTAATGTTGTTGAGTGTATCGGGGGTGAACTCTTTTCATCCAGCCGAAGCGGCGGCACAAACGATTCGGGAAATTGCCGTGCCAGGCCTGCCAGGCATTTCTTCGGTTGGCTACCGACGAGGCGAATTGACGGTGGAGTACAACCCTCGAACGTGTGCAAGATTGGGGGCCGACTTGTGTTCTTTTTTTCGGGCCCACGAGTACGGTCACATCGCCTTGGGCCACCTGGAACGCAGGACGCCGGTGCGACAAGCCGAATACGAAGCTGATGTATGGGCGGCGCGGAATTCTACCGAGTCGGCTCGTTCGGCAGCGATCAGGTATTTCCAGTCTGGCAAAGGTGGAAGTATCGTTCACGGTTCCGGCCAGGCGAGGGCAAACCGGGTCGCCAACGCTGGAACAGCGACAGAAGTTCGCGTAACGCGACGACCAGACGGCTCGCGGGTCGTCAGGCGTAGCTACAGTGCGATTTCCAGCAGGCCGTTCCAAAACGGAGCTGTACGTTACGTGGTGCGGCGTCGGAAATAGTGCAAGCCAAGGGGCCTTAGCGGAAGGACCGGAAAAAGGGTATTCTGTGGTGAGCAAAGCGACACGAGTTAGCGCTTTGCTCACCATTTTTGACTTTCTACTGAGAGCCCGACGTGTCTTTGATTTCTGGTTTTGAACATTTTGTACGTGAGAACGAGCCTCTTGCTCCTTTAACAAGCCTCCGTCTTGGCGGTCCTGCACAATACTTTGCAGAACCGACAACCATTGAAGAACTGGCAGCGATCGTAAATCGTTTTTCGGAAGAAGGCGTTTCCATTCGACTTGTCGGCGCTGGAAGCAACGTGCTGATTCCTGAAAGTGGCGTTTCAGGCCTGGTGGTTCACCTTTCTGCGCCCGCGTTTTGCCAGATTGAAATCGACGGCACGACGATGAAAATCGGTGGTGGTGTTCGACTTTCGCACGTCGTTTCCAATGCCGTTCGGGAAGGGCTCAATGGCCCGCAGCATTTGGTGGGCATGCCTGGCACCATTGGTGGCGCCTTACATAGCAACATCAACTTTCCAAACGTTGACATGGGTACATGGGTGAAGTCCATCGATGTCATGAAACGAACTGGTGAAAGACTCACCTATCGAGGCGAGGATGTCGCATTCTCATCGCATCAGTCAAGCCTGGGCGAGCTGGTGATTTTGACGGTCGAGACCGAGTTCGAAAAGGAATCGTCAGAAGCGTTGACGAAGCAGATGCAAAAACTCTGGATCGTGAGCAAAGCCAAACGCCCGCCAGCGGATGTTAACGCGGCTTACATTTTCAGGAATCAGGGTGGGGAGTCTGCTGGCGAACTGATTGATAGTGCCGGGCTCAAAGGTTCCAGTGTTGGAGGCGTATCACTGTTCGACGCCGATCCAAACTATTTTGTCGCCAACCCGGGCGCAAAAGTCGCTGACGTCGTTCAGTT
>CAYUNP010000053.1:7452-28719 GCA_964446085.1 uncultured Pirellulaceae bacterium | reverse complement strand
CAGGGGGTACTCCAACAGGGAATCAGAATGTGGGAGCATTACAATTCACCAATCCCGCCAGGAAAAGCGAATCTTCCGCCGCTCCCGAGTTGAGCGCAGAAGAAAAACGGGACTACCAGGACACCTTCAAAGTTCGTTATACCTCACCACCATCCGACTCCGACGACCTGACGCGTCTGGCTGGAATCGATGCTCAAGCCGCTGCGCGATTGAACGCGGCAGGAATCTACAAATTCGACCAACTCGCTAACCTTGATAAAAAGCAGGAAGCTCTTTTGGCCAAACGAATGGGCCTCGAAGAAGCTGACTTTGCTGATTGGCGACGTTGCATGTACGCCTGGGGCAGAGGCATCAACACATCGGCAGACGCTGATGAAGTCCACGAAGCCGGAGAGTTGCACGGGGTCTCCTTGCCACAGGTTGCCCGTGGTGTTTTTGACGGCGAAAAACTGACTGGCCCCTCGGAACAAGTCATCTTTTGTGGCTCCAATCCGGAAGGCTGGGGCAGGAGCGACATTGATGAAATCGAAGGCGTGGCCACAAGTCTCAGCTGTGATGCAATCCGCAGCGACATTGACTACGTCCGTATCCGTCGCACCGACACCAAAGAATCAGTTGTGCTGCCGATGACCAAGGGGCAGCTATTCTCCAATGGCGACCAGAATGAAAATGGATTCAATGGCTCCGCGGAAGTCTTCTTTGGCGGTCGTCACATTGGCGCGTTTGCTCAGGATCTGCCGCAGGAAGTCGAGACGAAGTTTGGCCAGGGTGGCTGGGGCTTTGGACATCGCTACGACCATAACGACCGCCAGGAATGGGGCTGGGCGGGACGCGTTATCGAGCCGACAACTTTTGAGATCAGCGTTGGTCGCATTGGAGACAGCTCGGGAACGGTTGTCTTCCGCAGCGCTGATCCCTCGATCTGGAACACGAAAAGTCAGGACGGCGAATTCTGCATGGCCGAACCACTTTCATCGGTGCGGCATCCGGTCAACTTCGTTCGCATCATGCGGCATGCAACAGGCGAAGCGGTGATCGTACGAGTCGACGGAAACCATACCCTCGATGAAGGATTCGATCCTCGCTGCGGTTGGAATGGATCGTGCTCGGAATTCTCTGGCGGAATTCACCTGGGCATCTACCACTCGGACTTACCGCAGGATTTTGAAACTCGATTCGAGTTTGGCGGTTGGGGATTTGGTCATCCTTACGATGACAACGACCGCCAGGCCTGGGGGTGGGCTGGAAGACAACTTCCAGAAACGGTCTTCGAGATTTCGTTGCTTGAAACAGTGCCTGAGTTCATGCGTCACGAAGTCATCGAGTAATCAGTTTGCAGCCTTGTCGTTTTCGCTGCCATTCGAATCACTTGGCGACACTTCGAAAATACCGACCTCGATCGCAGGCGCGCCTTCATCAGAAAGATTCAGCTCACCGATGATTTGCGATGCTTGCTCAACAAACGCGGGTTCGTCCAGCAAGTTCATGATTTCCTGGTTGTTCAACAGCACCATCAGTTTTTCACGGTCCAGTGGTTCACCTGATTCAAAGATCGCCTGAATCGCTTCGTCGTCTTTAAGATTGGTAATGGCCGTTTGAACCGCTGGCACGTCCTGCAGTGCTTCGATTTGTGGATGGGTGATCACCTGCTTCATGGCAGCCGGGTCGCTGATGGTACGAACCGTTTGCTGGATTTCCTTGAACTTGTTCAGCTGAGGAAACTTGTTGAATGGATTGTGATCTTCCATGACACGCCCAATCGCTCCCGCACGGGTCTTCTCAGCGATGACGTCGATTTGATAATTCAGGGTTTGTTGTAGCGTTGCCGTTGTCGGCAGCGCCAACTCTTTTTCCTGCTCTGGTGAGACGATCAGAATTCCGCCCAACAACAGGGCAACTCCGACGACTGCTTCGCCGCCAAATATCAACAGTCCGCCCCACCGATTCAGACCACTGCCGGAACCGCTTTTGGAGAAAAAGAGCCTGCCTACAAATTTGCTGATCAACAGGCAAGCAACAATGATCCCGAACCCAACAAGGGCCAGGGAAGCAATTCGATTCAACAATCCTGAAAGTGCAAACCACTCGTTCAAATAGGGCTCAACCGAAGAAATCCATTGCGGAGCAAAGTAGAACGCGGCAAAAAGGCTACCAACGGTAACCAGAGCTCGAATGACTCCTGTCAGATATCCCAAATAGCAACTGAGGCCTACAGTCGCCAACGCGATTCCAGTCACCAGATCACCTGCGTAAATACAGGCGCCGGCAGGAATGCCGAACATCAGCAAACAACCCACGAAAATATGCGCGGACGATTGCTTCTGTACCGGTAGTTCTTCTTCAGCAAATTGATCTTCGAACATCATGACAATTCAGACTATCGATGGAATTGGATTGGCAAGTCATTGAGACTAAAACCAACATGGAGTTGACGGTAATGGGTAGCTTGAATTTGGCCACTCATCCTTTCTCCGGAGAGGAAGATGCCTGGGCCAGCATAATTCAGGTCAGCCTGTGACGGTGGCAACAGTCATATGAGTTGCGATTGCCCAAATGAAATCCGCACCCGGGCAGGGTCCCGAGTGCGAACCAGTGTCGACAACTAGCCACCACGGGCAAGGAACCTGTTGGAGATCGTCTTGAACGAGATTCGATCCCGGCCTGAACCTGAAACCCAAACAAGTCCTTCCCGTTCAGTTGACGCATTGAGCACGCTTTTTCCTTCCGCAATCTGAAGAATTTCATCGATCGAATCGGGAACAGCGCGTTGCTCAATGAACGGAACGGTTTGCAAATCAAGCTGTTCACAAATTGAAGCAACCTCTTCCTTTTCAACGTAAGCGTAATCCTCCAGATCAAACACGTTGAATACGAATAGTTCTGCCTGCTTCAATTTGTAGCGGTTGCCTTGAATTCCAGGGCCAATTAACTCACCCTGAATCGCAATCCTGCGTCCCAGACTTTTCATTCGGGAAGCAAGTTCATGGCGATTCGCAATTTGCCACAGGCTGTTCGATTCGTCAGCAGCCAACTGCCAGTTTCGACCACAAACCAATAGCTCGTTGTCGAAGATCCCGGTGAACGAAGTTCCGTCCAGTTTCTCGGTCACGTAAAACGTCTTGCCTTTGTAAGACGGGTAGTCGCTTGCGAGGTTCTGAATTCGCTCTTCATCCGTTTTCTGAACCGTCGCCGGGAACGGTCCGATGACTTTTCCAGAAAGGCAGGCCGGTGTTGGTGGTTCGTACTTGATGATGCCCAACTCTTCAGAAACATCTTCGCCAGATTCTGCAGATCGATTCAGAACGGTGACTGGCAGTAGCAGTCCCTGTGAGATTTGCCCACGAAGTTTTACCGTTCGCAAACGGAATCCTTCCTGCTCGCCCATACGTTTGAAGGATGATTTCCGCAGAAACTCAAACTCGGGCCTTACCGGCAAAAAGGAATCGATCTCGCAGTAAACCGCCGAATCGCCGGCTGTAAATTCGTCTTTTTTGACGACGCACTTCCAGCCATCGACGACTGCCAACACAATCATGTCGGCGCCTTGGATTGGGCGGATTTCTGTAACGGTTCGAACGGTCGCAAGCTTTCTCATGGCAGCCTTTCACTTGTGCTGGCGCTGCAGCACTTCTTTAAAATCGGATTGAATCGCCAATTAAGGACATTGGAAGCTTTCAAAAGTTCGTAAGCCCCACGATTTCCGGGAGAGGAATTCAGCAAAATTTTCCGTAGCCAGACGCCTGAAAATCGTGAACCTCGAATGAAATTGGGTTATAACGAAATTGTTCAAACATTCTGAACCCGAATCACGAACTTCACGTTGGTTCGGGACTCTCTGGTGTTCCATAGAAAAGAGCCAATGCGAAATTTAGAATCGAGTGACCGGACGCGTAACTTTTCAAGCTGGACAACCACAGTTTTGGTGGCTCTGTTGCTGGCTTGTGGATTTCACTTCGACACGGCAAACGCCGCGTATATCGTTCAAGACAACGCGTCTTCTGCATCTGCGCAGGATGCCGAAATGCAAAAAGCGTTGAAGTATCACAAAGCGCTACAGCGGAGGCCAAATCCTGGCTATCTGTACGATCGATTTTATAACAGTTGGCTCGACTCATCGTCGCTGGAAGAACTCAAAGCATTTCTGACGGAGAAGGCGGAATCGTCTTCCGAAACTTCCGATCGATTATTGTTGGCATTTTTTCACGCTAAACTCGGTGACGATGTTGAAGCGCTGCAGCAGTTCGGCGAAGCCCTGAAAAACGATCCCGGCAACGCGGCGACGCTATATGAGAAAGCAGTGGTTGAGGCCCGGACGCTTAACTTTGAATCGGCGTTGAGCGACCTTCTCAGCGCGAGCAAGGCCAACCCCTCTGCAGAAGACTCCGTCAAGATCGCTCAGCTGCGCGGCAAGCTTCTGGTTCGCAACCGACAGACCGATGAGGCAGTCAAAGTTTGGGAAGAACTCCTGAAAGCGAATCCGGATGATGCCGGGCTACTGGAAGACATGGTCGAAGTTCAAATCGCCGAAGGGCTATATGACCAGGCGATCGAATGGTCTGACAAGTTGATTGCGATCACAAAAGATCCATTTCAAAAAGTCGTAAGACAACTTCGAAAAGGAGACATTTATCAGCGTTCGGGAAAACGAAAGAAGGCGCTGGAAGTCTACGGCGAAGCTTTGGGCAAAGTTGGGGTCGATTCCTGGTTGGAGCGAGAAATCATCGGCCAAATCGATCAGCTTTTCCGACGCGAGGACGATCTGACGGGGCTCAATGAACATCTGGCCGGAATGATCAAGCAGGACGGCAAACGGCTGGCCGTTCACAAGGCGGCTTCCAAAATCCAGATGGAACTTGGACTTCAGGACGAGGCAATCGCGTCGTTTCAGAAAATAATTGACCTCACGCCTGGCGATCGGGCAAATCGTGAAGCCTTTGTAGCGCTTCTTGTTCGTGCTGATCAAACCGAGAAAGCAGTCAAGCAAATGGAGTCGCTGGTGTCGCAGAACGCTGGCGACGCCGAGTTACAAATTCGCCTGGCGGAACTTTGTCACAAAGTCTCAGATGCCCCAAAAACCAAAGCAGCGATTGAGCAGTTCATTCAACTTTCGGACTCCAACGAGTACAGCCTGCTGCGGGCAGCTCGTCTGTTTGAAAAGTTCTCGGACAAAGATAACGCAACTGCCACCTACGAGAAGGCGATCGCTGCCTTTGCGGATTCGGATTCTGTCAAAGAATCATGGGCAACGTTTCTGTTTCGCAGTGACAAAAAAGACAAAGCAATCGAAGTCTGGAAAGAGCTGGCCAAAGGCAGTGACCGGCAGGGTCTGGTGCGAATCGCAAGAATCGCCAGCACACGAAAGCAGAATCAGGCAGCGATGGATATGTTGCTGGCCCGTTTCGACGAAATGAAATTCGACACAATTTATCTTGGCCAACTGTGCACCGAAGCGATCGCACTGAAAAAATTCGAACAGGCCGTTCCATGGGCGACGGAGCGGGTTCGGCTTTCAAAAACATCGGGCGAAATTGAAACCTGTATCAATCCTTCGGTTTCGATCATTGCCTCCGCCGAGAAAACAAACGGGATAATCCAGCAACTTCAGCAAAAGGAAACACGAAATGCTTCTGAAGTCTGTTTGCTGGTTGAGCTTCTGGAACGATCCCTGTTGGGCGATGAAGCAGATGCCCAGTTGGCGAAAAGTCTGGAGGGAGTCGATCCGTCCAAAGACAAGGATGCGATTCAGATACTTGCACGGCAGAAAGTGCGACTGTTGATTGGCAGGCAGGACTGGAGTGCCGCTGCGGTCGCGGCTCGTGAGTTGATCGACCTTCCGGGCGGCAGAAAGAGCGTCAATGTGCGACAGCTGGTTGACCTTTACGTTCGCTCAAATGATGAAGCCTCTGCCCTGAAATGGGTCAACGAATGGAAACGACTCTCGCCTGGCAGTCTGATTCCGTGGCTCAACGAGGCGAGCCTGCTGGATCGCGCGGGCAACTTCAGGGAATCAATCAATGTACTTCGGGCGGCCACGCGCAAGTTTCCCAAAGAGGCAGACCTGTATGCCCAGCTTGCACAGAAATATATTGACAATGGACAGGTCGACGATGCCGAACGAATTTTCTGGCGACAGTATGACGAATGCGAAAAGCTCGCTGACAAATTGAGATGGTCAGAACGACTTGCGTCGATCGCTGACCAACGTGGTGAAATTACCAAGCTGGTTGAGAAATTTGACGAACGTCGAAAGAACAATCCACAGTCGATTGGTCCGTTGTTGGCAATCGCCCAGACGCATCGTGTTGCCGACAACTACGAAGAGCGTCGAGCCGCTCTGTTGGAAGCAACCCGTTTGCAAAAAGACAACTTGCCGTTGCTGCTGGAAATCGCTCGCATGGAAGAGTCTGAAGGCGAGTGGGAGAAAGCGATTGGAACGCTGGAGCGCGCCAGTTTGCTGGACAAAACAAATCGTGCCAATCAGAACATCGCTCGCATCTACATCGAATACGGAGAAACCAGCGAAGGGCTGGCGCGTCTGCTGGAGATCGCTGGCGGAGCAAGTTCTTCGGCACGAGACGTGGAGAAGATCGCGGCTTCGATCGTCAAGGTTGCTGACTGGCAACAGTTGCGTGACTTCATTGCTCCTCAGGTTATTCGTTTTGAAAAAGACTATCGCATCAAATATTTCCTGGCGATTGCCAACGAAGAGCTTGGATACACGGCTGAAGCAGAGCGTCAGTTTTTGGAACTGTTGAAAGTTAATGAGGAAATACCTTCGCTCTCTTTGCCTGGCAATTCGACGAACAATTACTTTGCGCAACAGTCAAAAGAAATGCGCGGACTGATTCCTCCTGGTGCGATCGAATTTATGAATCTGACTTATCAGGGAACAAGGCTTGCCTACGCCTACCGCCAGGATCAAAGACGTGGCTTACCGTCTTTCGGTCGCAACTCGTCATCTTCAAGCTTCCTGCCTGATTCGATCGATTCCTGCAAACAGTACTCACTGGTCCACATTCGGGAACTTGCGGCCGACGCATCCGAAACCAGGCGAAAGTCATTGCGTGGAGAGCTGATTCGTGCCGGCGTTGTGGATGTTGATCTGCTTCTGAGTGAAACCGACATGGATGCAATCAGGGAACCAACAGGTATTTTGGAGTCGAATCCTGAAAGCGAAAGTGCCCTGGCAATCGCCACGATGGGTTCTGTCAATCAGGGTTCACTGGATCAGGATGAGCTTGCTCGAAGTTATAGCACTTTCAAGGACAGCTATCCGCAACTTGCCTTCCTGGCTGCGCTGCAGCTGGATTTTGAGAAAGAAGAGAACCAACAGCGATTCGAAGCGTCAATTTTGAAAGTGAAGGATACCGAAAAACCAAGCTCCATGTTGGTTATGCCGGTTGCCCAGCGTCTGTCTCAACTGGAAGCTGACCAGAACGGACTGGTCAAATATCGCGATCAGTTGAACCAACTGATTTCAAGTTGGTACTCTCGCATGGATCAAAACCAGGCTTCATCCTGGATGTTTTCGCAAGTTGTCCAGTCATTGCGGAACGAGGAGTCGCAAAAGCGTTTTATCGAGTTTCTCGATTCGGAAATTGAGCGTTCGAAAGATGCAAAAACACAGCAGTCAATCTCGCCAAGCTTTGCCTACGCAATGAGGTATGGCGGGCGCGGTGATCAGATGCAGGTCGCGTTGCCTCAGTTCCCACCAACTACGTTGCTCTCGTTTCCGGACCAGGTTTATGGGCAGTTGGGCATGTCAGCAAATTCGAGTACAGGATTCGATCCCTTTGGTGGCGATGAAACCGACCCAATGACGGCTGCTCAAATTGCAGAATCGATTCCTGTTGCCAAAGACCCGACATTCAAGGCGTTGTTGCAGATCAAATACTTTGAGAGTGAGCCAACCGAACGCGCGGCAGAACAGCAGGCAATGGTCGGAGAGAAAGTGACCGACGCCAAAGCCGCTTGCGATTTACTGTTGGCTACCAACCGCAGAAACATTGACGCCTGGTATCTGTCGGCTTCACTGGCAGCGTTCGAGAAACGATGGGAGGACGCGACGGATCAATTCGAAAAAATGCGAAGCTTGCCAATGAATGCCGCTTATCGACGGCTTGTCGATGGGCACCTTGTTGCCATTGCAACCCAGGGCATCGTTAGCGAACTCAAGAAAAAGGAAAACGAAAAAGTCGTTCAGTCTGCAAAGTCCGCGGCGCTGCGACTTCGTCGTGGCAGGTTATCCCCGGAACAGCGTCTCGCGCTGGTCGACGTTCTTGAGACGCTGGAACTCAATGATGAAGCAGAAAAGATGGAGTCCCGCATCGCGAGTTCACGCTCCTCAGGTTCTTCAGGTTTATCCAGCCCAAGGTTCGGATTTGGATCAACACCATCATCGGGTTCCAGAATCGCAAACCTTGCCGACTCCGGCAAAAGCGACGCCGCGAGTCGCTTGTTGGCTCAGAAGTTTCGCACTCTGGCCAGAACCGAACTGGATTTCAATGGGATGCTCAATAACGAATACGCGATCAGACAGTTAAATTCTGAAGCGGATGAAACGGGTCTTAAAAAAGAACTTCTGGCTCAGCTCGACCCAGGCGACTCGACAAATGCCCGAAAGCTCTCTACCTGGGCCGTCGCCGTCGAATTGCTCTCTGACAAGAAAAAATCGGTTGAGCTTTACAAGAAGCTCCTCGAAGTTCACCCTGGAGAAGATGAAGCTCGCTTGCGTCTATTGATGCTGCAGGCGGCTGAAGGTGAAGATACTTTTACTGAACATTTCGCGAAAGTTGGCAAACGAAACAAGTCGCGTTTCTTGCCCGCGCTTTTGAATTCCGCGTCGTTCCGCGACTCCAGGGGCGAAGACCTACTCAATGTTGCCGAGTCCGTATTTAGCTACGTTGCGGAAAATGCAGACCAGTTCAAAGACAAGACGCTGCTGGCACAGTTACTGGGCCATTCCTCGAGAGCACTGACACTGAAACGCAATGATAGTCAGTACCGCACATCGTCGGTCTATGCAAAGCCCGTCGACGAAAAAGAATCAACTGAAAAAAAGAAATCCAAATCCGTCTTGAAGAAACGTGAAATGCTCAAAGAGCTCGCTGTGCGGCAGCGAATGCTCCACGACCGGATTGCACGAAAGATGATCGATACTCCGGAAGTCGCAGCTCAGGGATTCACGGCCTTGCTGGCCTCCAATGAAGCAGCAAAAAAGCCAGTTACAGATGAGTTGGTGCAGCTTGCTTTGAAGGCTGTCTACCCGCGCAAGAGCACAAAGCGAGGCAGCACTTCACAGCCATACCCTGTGCAGACTTTCTATTCGAGCAGCTACTACGGCGGTGGCAGTAACAATCGGCAAGTCACCAAACGAACACCTGTCGAGTTTCTCGCCAGGCACTATGGGCTTGATGAGGCGGTTCACGATGAGCAGGTCGAAGCGATTGCGACGAAGTTGGAATCGTTGAAAGTCAAAGATGACGCCGACAAACTGAGAGGAATCTACCAGCTCTGCAAGGCCACCGACGAACAGTATGTCGATGTGGCGGCATCCCAAATCAAGAATGCGAAAGAGGGTTCCCGGCGGACAAGTGAAGTTCGATGGCAGGCTACTCTGGATAACGTTTATGAGATCTGGAAAGATCGCGAAATCAAAGCTGATATTTCCAGCATGATTCTGGATTTCGCGAGTCGGAAACAGAAAGACAATAACTATTACGGAGCTGGTACCGTTGTCGGCAGTTTTGCCAAAACCCTGGCGAAGCGGGAAAGCAGCGATGCCGTTGCAGGTTTCCTGGCTCGGTTGCGAGAATCCCATATGGGCACTGAAGAGGAGCAGGAAGAATTGATGGAACTTCTTTCAGATCCGAAAAAGATGGCTCGCAATCGAAAGAAGCTAACGCCCGTCATGCATTACGTCCAAACCGTTCAAGCATTGTCGAACACGCGTGAGACTTTTTTCCTGTCGGCCAAAGAAATGTCCCGCTTTCAAATCCCGGGGCAGGGTGGCGGGAACCTTGAGTACCGATTTTCAGAATTGATGGAGCAATTCAAACCTGATGAAGCGGACGAGTACATTGCCTGGTTGAACTCAGGAAACCTGCTGGGTTCGCTCGAAAACTTTGATCCGTTTTATCAAAAAGAAGAGGGCGATTCGGCAACCGTTTGGGGCGATGTTCTCCCGAGCCTCTCGTATCGCATCAATGACAAACTCAAAACCAATGTCTTGAAATTGCTTGAAGCCAAACCAGAGCGAACCTTTGGCGAATCCCTGTTTGTTGCCTTTGCAAAGGATCGATCCCAGAACATCTATAATTTGATTGGCGAGCATGCGGACGATTTCGAATCGCTGTCAGAAGACAGACAGTCTGACATTGCCCGGTTTGCGAATCAGCTGAAGCTTGGTGGACAAAGTTCGCGAGTCGTCGCCCTGACGAAATCCGGTCGACGGATCAGCAAACTTTGCAACTCGCTAATGAGTGACAGCATTGGTTCGATGGTCGAAAAATTGATGAAAGCAAAACGTTTCCGGGACCTCGAAGTCGAGGAATACAGCTTCGATGAATGGGCCACAGGAATACTCTCTTCCATTGATCGGACAGAAACTGAAAAGCTTGTTTCGGTGATCACAAAGATGGCGGATCTGACCAAGAACAACAGGCAAATTCAACAGATGGGTTCGTACGACTCGGTCTCGATGAATTCCCAGCTTGTTGACAGTGCACTTCCGGAAATCGACACCGACTCGTTGAAAATTCTGTTGGACGTTTATGAGAACGAAAATTTCCAGGACTTCACTTTCTCAAGCGATCTGGCTGAACGAATCGACGAATTTATGAAACGGGAGTTTGCCGCTGTCAAAGCAGAACGCGCCAAAGGCTCCAAAGAAGCAGACGCTTCGATCATCACAGTTCAGGCGATGGACGCATTCCAAAGTCGCCTTGGCGATTCACTTGGTGATCGGCCAATGAACAGCTTCATTCCTCAATTCCAGTCGCTCTTTACAGGGCTGACCAAACAGGATCGGGAATCTCTGGATAAGTTGTTTGCAGTCGAAGCAAAAGGAAAGCATCCAAAGATTGGAAATGCGATTCGCCTGGCATGGCTTTCTTCACGTGACGCGATCACCATGGCTGACAACAAAGCCGATACGCCTGTTGTCAAAACGAAACGTGCCGGGGATTTGAAACCGCACCAGGCTGAGATGGTCGCGTTGATCAACGATGAATCGGCGTCGATCCAGTCGCGGTTGCCGATCGCGACATCGCTCGCTACCCAGGACCTCGCCTTGCCTCCCGAAGGTGTCTGGGCAAGCTGTGCCCTGATTGTCAAAGCAATCGAGAAAAACGCTGTATTGAATGATGAAGAAGTTTCGCGACTGTTCGAAGTCATCCTTGAGTGTGATTCTGATGATTCGTTCAAAGAGAAGGCAGGCGCTTTTGCCAAAAGTTGGTCCCAGGTGAAAATCAGGAAGTCCCGTTCAGGAAGCTACTGGTCTTCAAATGAAGGTCCGATGGTCGGGGCAGTTAGAATTCTTGCCCAAACAGATAACTTGCCAACGTTGAAGAAACTGCTTGCCAGTGATCAAAACTCCAATCATCCAGCAATGCTGATTTCACTGATTGAATCGGGGCTCAACAGCGACGCCCGTCCGCGATTTCAGAAGATGTGGCGGGACGGCAATTTCTTTTACTCACTCAGAAGTGAAAACAGCGTCTACTCAAAGAATCTTGAAGAGAAACTTCCCGAGTTCACCAAACTGTTCAAAGACGATGGCACCCGGTTTTTCGCAGAGCTGTTCTTTGCTTCGATGAAAAATTCTGAAGCGGCTGAAGACGAAGTTGCGACCAAGCCAAAAGATCGCCTGGCATCATTGTCACAGCGATTTCCTGGCATTGAGTTCAAGTCAAAACGACTTCGACAGCTCTCGCTGGTAATGCTCGCTGGGACGCCAGCAGCAGCGTCTCCTATCAGGGAGTCGCTCAAGGATCTGGCCAGGGACATCAAGGTCGAACAGGTTCTGGATAACCACAACCACGGAAATTCAGACATTCCGCAGAAGTTGTTGTCAGCTTACGTTGGCGTCGAAGTCAGGTTTGGCAACTACGAGCCTGTGAAAACGATCTTTGCCAAAATCAATGGCACGGGGGAAAGTGAAACCGATGACAATCCGTTTGAGGATAACTGGCGGATAGACAATTTTGTACGGGAAGTTTCCGCAGCAGTTGAGACGTCGCTTTCTGAAAAGATTGAAGTGGGAACTCCTGAAGCGATCGAGCCGATTTTGCCGTTGCTGCTTGAGCTGAACAAGCCCACGCTGCGATATCGCTTGAGTCCTGAATTGAACGCGATGGCTCATCTGATTCTCGGTCGGACTGATGAACTGGTCGCGGCCTGGGAAGCCGCCCCCAAAGCTGACGAAGAAGACGAAGATTTTGACAACACTCCGCACATGGATAGCTTCCTCAAACAGATTAAAAAGTATGTCGACAAGACTGAGATGAAAGACGCCGATGATCGGGTGAAGCTGGTCAAAGACGTCTGGACTCTGGGAGCCAAAGGCAAATTCAGTGTCGGCTCTGGTCACTATCAGGACGGAGTTCAGGAAAGCTGCTCCGGTTGTCGCAAGGGCAAGTTCGGCATCGATCAGTTGGCAAAACTGGAACTGCTTGACGATCAACAGATTCTCGAATTCGGGCCGACACTGGCCGAATTGAATTCGGTTCACGGTGAAATCTGGCGACAGGTTGCCAAGCGTCAGTTTGCTGCGGAAAAGTATGATCTGGCATGCGAGTCTTTCCGCAAAGCACTTGATGCGTCAAAGGAAGAGATGAAGCAGGCGAAATTCAATCGTCGTGTTGAGTACGCGAACGCACTGGTGAAACTGGGGCGCAATGATGATGCCAAAACGCAACTGAAAGAAATGCAGGCCAGTGAGCTGCTGGGAGACAATGTTGCAAAGTTTCAGGAACTAAAAGTAACTTTGGGAATCGAATAATTGTAATTTTCGGTTTCCACAGTCACTATAATTAAGTCGTCTATCCGAACTTCGTAGGCCCGTTGCCATGTCGCAGCTAAATCCACAAGTCGATCAATTCGTGTCGTCCGTTTGTAAACGCATCGACAGTCATCGCACCAGAAACGTCGCCATCTGGACGACCCTTGTTGGCGGGGCGCTGATGTTGGCCGTAGCGATTTGCTACGTTTGGCCAGGCTACCGCGTGCCATGGCTGCTGTACCCGTGCGTTGCCTTGATGATGCTCTGGTGTGGATTTTGTGTTGCTCTGTTTTTACGATCTTCAGATGATGAAGCTGCTACGTTTGCCGATCGTTTCTTTGACTTGAAAAACTCGCTTGGTTCCTGTCTGCGGTTTGCCCGCGAAGGAAAGCAGGGCGGTTTCTATGAATTGCAGGCTTCGCAGGCGCAGGGGCTGGTCAAATCGCTGGCGGTTGAAGATATCAGTTACCAGCCGCCATGGCGTTTGATTGTTCCCGGAGTGCTACTCGTTGGAATCGCTGTGATGCTGGGTTTCAAACCTGCCAGTCCGGAAGTCATTGCACGACTTGAGGAAGAGAAGAACACCCTTGCCATGACGGCAGCAACGAACGAAGAGTTGAAGGAACTGGTTGACGAACTGGAAAAGTCGACTGATGACGAGGATGAGCGAAAGCTACTTGAGCCCGACAAGTTGCGTCAGTGGGTGGATGAGCTGAAAGAGACCACTGACATTCGCGAAGCCAAACGTCAGTATTCCAAAATGGAAATGCGTCTTAACCGCGCCGCGGAGGCACTTCGTCAGCGTCGTGACGAAAAACTGATGGACAAGGCAGCCGATGAACTGCAAAAAGATCCAGAGTCTGCTGAATTGAGCAAAGACCTGAAACACAAGAAGTACGACAAGGCCGCTGACAAGCTCAAGAAACTTAAACCGGGTGACAAGAATGACCAGAAATTCAAACCTGGAAAGCTCAGCAAGTCGCGAAAGGATTTGGCAAAGCTGAAAGCTGCCGCGAAGCGAATGGCTGCGGCTGCAGAAAAGACTCGAGGCGGCGGTTCAAAATCCAAAGGCGGCGAATCGTCCGATTCCAAACCATCCGACGGCGAAGCTTCGGAAATGTCAGAGGACGCCAGTGAGAGTGACGATCTTGCTGAGATGATTGAGGAACTCGATGACGCTGTCGAAGAATTCGACCGTGAACTTGAAGAGCTTGAACTCGAAGAAGGTGCCGGCGATCAGGATCTTGAACGCGGTGAAGGCGACGATGATCTCGATGAAGCCGAAAGGAATGCCAGAGCCAGACTTGATGAACTTGGTGATCGATTAAGAAAGATGGCGCGGCGACGCAGAGCTCGCAACAAGCTCAAAAATTTGAGCAAGAAAGTCGCTCGTAGCCAAAGCAGCTCTGGGACGATGGAATCCGAACGCAAAGGCGGCAAAAGGGCAGGGGAGGGCAGTGACGATTCGTTCCGTGATCAGCAAGATGAACGTATCGACAATGGCCAGAACACAAAGCTCAAGGGACTCAAAGGAAAAGGACCTTCATTGACACAGGTTCAGGCGGCAGACGATGGTGACGGAACTTCGAATCGTCGCTCCGAAGCGAAACAACGTGACTTCAAACGACAGTTCGAATCGTTTGTGGATCGCGAAGACATCCCGGAAGATCTGAAGAACGGAGTGAAAGAATACTTCACCAACATTCATCAGGCTGAGGAACCTTCTGCTGAACCTTCCGATGTCGAATCAAAAAAATCAGACCAACCGTAAACCATTCCTTTTCCCCAACGGAGCAACAATTTCGTGTCCATTGCTACTTCTGACAATACTGAACAACAGGCAAACGAATTTGTAAACAGGTTCAACCTCATCCGTGATGAAGTTGGCAAGTTCATTGTCGGACAGGATCAAATCATTGAAGATGTCCTGATCGCAATCGTTTGCGGTGGTCACGTTTTGCTCGAAGGTGTGCCTGGTCTGGGCAAGACCGCTCTGGTCAACACAATCAGCCACGCTTTGGATCTCAAATTCAAGAGGATTCAGTTTACGCCTGACCTGTTGCCTGCGGACATCGTCGGAACACAAATTCTGATTGACCGCGAGGGGAGTCGGCAGCTCGAGTTTCAACAGGGACCCGTGTTCTGCAACATCCTCCTGGCTGATGAGATTAATCGTGCCACGCCCAAGACGCAGTCGGCACTCCTGGAAACGATGCAGGAAAAGTCGGTTACCGTTGCCGGTGAAACGCACGCGATGGAGTTGCCGTTCTTTACGTTGGCAACTCAAAACCCGATTGAACAGGACGGAACGTTTCCGTTGCCCGAGGCTCAGTTGGACCGGTTTTTCTTCAAGCTGTTTGTTGAGCTTCCGAGTCACGATGAGTTTTCTGAAATCCTCAATCGCACTGGTGGGAATGCGGCTCCCAAAATCAATCCGGTTGCCACTGGTGATGACATCATGGCGATGGGCAACCTGCTTCGTAACGTACCCATCGATGCAAAAGTTCAGGATCATCTGGTGCGCATTGTGCGTGCTACGCATCCAACAGACGCAAACGCATCCGATTCGGTAAAGCGATTTGTCAGATACGGTTCATCGCCGCGAGGTGCCCAGGCATTGTTGGCCGCGTCGAAGGCTCGGGCTTTGCTCGAAGGCCGTTACCATGTTGCCAACGAAGACGTCAACCGCATGGCGTTGCCTGCTCTTCGACACCGCGTCATGCTCAGCTTCGAAGGTGAAGCCGAAGGCATGAGCACCGATGCGATCGTCAAAAGCGTCGTGAAGAAATACTCCGCATAAAATCATGCTCACAGACGCTACCTTTATTCGCCGACTCGATTCGCTGTACCTGCTTGCCCGCAGAGTACTTAATGGATCATTGCAGGCCGACCGAAAAAGCACCAAAAAGGGAACCGGCATCACCTTCGCGGACTATGCCGAGTATCACCTTGGGGCGGACTATCGATCGATTGACTGGCGTGTGTTCGCGCGTTTCGAATCGCTGGTTGTGAAATTGTTCGAAGTCGAAGAAGACGCGACGATTTATATTTTGCTGGATCAAAGCCGATCGATGCAGTCCAAATTTCTTTACGCACGCCAACTCGCGGCGGGCCTTGGCTACATTGGTTTGAACTGTCTTGATCGCCTGGCGGTGTATGGAATGGGCGAGGAACTGACACCGATCCTTGAACCGTGCCGTGGTCGCGGAAGTGTGATGCCTTTGTTGCAGGGACTCGAAGATACCGAAACCATTGCGGGTGATACGAAGTTCAATTCCTGTAGCCGATTGTTTCAGGCTCGACACCAACGCAAGTCGGTCGTGATCGTGATTTCGGATTTCCTGTACCCGGGCGGCTTTGATGACGGCTTGAACTATTTGAGTTGGCACAAGCATGATGTCTATTGTCTGCAGGTGCTTAACGAAGACGACACCCGTTGTCATCTTAAAGGAGACATCGAACTCGAATGCGTTGAAACGGGACAGCACCGCCGCGTCACGATTTCACCTCGCGAAGCAGCGCTCTATGAAAAAGCCGTGGCGGAACTGAATCAAAAGCTGGTCGCTGCCTGTGCACGCCGACGGATTGGATTGGCTTCCACGACGCCGGAAGTTTCGTTTGATCATGTGATTCAGGATATCTTGCGACGTGGAGGATTGGTCGCTTGAGTTTCGCCAGTCCTGTTTTCTTTTGGGCACTGCTCAGCCTGATCCCGCTTGCCGCGATCTATCTGTTGAAAGTTCGCCCGGTTCGCAAGCCAACCACGGCATGGTTTCTCTGGGAAGATATTTTCCAGGAGAAGAAAGCGACGTCATTGTTTCAACGGTTTCGTGATCTGTTCAGTTTGTTAATGATGATGGCTGCCTTCCTGGCGATTGTCTTTGCCATGACACGCCCGAACTTTTCTGGCGATCGACAGCAGGACCTGATCCTCCTGGTCGACAACAGCGCGTCAATGAACGCCGATTCAGGCGCCGAATCGCGGCTCGAACAGGCAAAGAAAGTGGCCATCGAAATCATCACAGCACTCAACGGGACTCAGCGCTGTAGCGTGGCGACGATTTCCGATCAGGTGAAGTTCCTTTCCAATCTGACAGACAACCCCAAAGAACTCCTGTTGGCAGTGGAGAAGATTCAGGCATCGGAAATGGTTTCCGATTTGGCTCTGTTGAATCAGTTCCAGAATCGTCAGTCAGATGAGGACGCGACAGAGTCAGATGCTCCATCGAAAGACGGCCGCATCATCCTGATATCCGACGGCTGCACTGATGAAGCAATTCCCGATGGCATTGAGTTGTTGAAAGTCGGCGCCGAAACCAAGGGCAACGTTGGAATCGTGGCGTGTGACATGAGACGTCTTCCGGGCGGACGCAATCGTGTAGGAGTCTTCTTTCAGGTTGCTTCATCATTTGAGAAAACGGTCGAAGCCGAATTGACGTTTGGATTCGGCGAGCCTGATGCACTGACCAAATTCATTCCACTGGAAATCAAGCCAGGCGTGAACAAGCCGGAAGTATTTGAGCTTGAAGACGCGGAGGCGGGCAAGTGGTTTGCACAATTGGATACCTATCCTCAGGACGCGTTGCCGCAAGACAACAAAGCGTTCATCGTTTTGCCGCCGCGACGTCCCATTCCGATCGCAGTCGTTGCTGAAGATCGGTACTTCTATGAAAACTGCGTTCAGGCATTTTCCCGAAACGACGGTTTACTCACACTCGCCGACACGCCCAGCGACGAGACACAGTTGCTGATCGGGGCAGGGGGCTTTGCGATTCCGGAAAACTACGCTGGCGATTTGCTTGTCTTTCAACCGCAAGGCGAATCACCTTTCTGGAAAGACGTTGGTGAAGAGATCGAAGTCGTCGGTGCGATTGCAGTCGACCAGGACCATCCTGCGATTCGGCACATTGACGCCGCGTTGTTGCCTTATGTCGGAGCCCGTCGAATTTCCGCGCCAGCAGGTGCTGAGATTTTGGTCAAAGCCGACGATGAGACGCCGCTAATCTATCGTACAACCGCCAGTGGAAGATCGGCAATCGTGCTGAACTTTGATCCGCTGGCGTCTGACTTTTACTTCAGCGCCTGGTTTCCGGTGATCGTCTATTCGTCGGCGACGCATCTTGCGGGACGAACTGAACAGCTGCCGGCAAGCTGGACAACAGGGCAAACGGCAACCATTGAAGGCGTGGGATTTGGCGATACGACGAAAGTGACATTTCCCAATGGAGACGTTGTCGAAGCAAAGTCGGATTCATTCGGTCCATTGAGCGAGACGGGTTTCTACGAACTCAGCAACGACAACGGTCAGTGGCTTGCGGGTTGCAGTTTGCTGTCGGAGAAAGAAACGTTGATCGACAATTCAAAGATTGAGGCCACGGCCAAGCCGGTCAATCGTGGTTCTTCGCCCGCTGCCTGGCTAACGTTTCTCGCGATCGCCGTGCTGGCAGCGGAGTCCATCCTCTACCAACGCAGAAGGGTAGGGTGATCGATGGAGTTTCTTTCACTGAGTCCATTGTTCTGGTTGATCTTTGTGGTGCTGTTGGCGCTCACATGGCGGTTCAGCCTGGTTGACGCGCCGCTTTGGAAACGTGTCCTGGCGTTTGCCAGTCGATTGATCGGAATCGCCTTTTTGATTCTCGCGCTTTGTCGACCCTTCGCAGGAACCTCCAGCAGCGACATGCATGCCGTGTTCCTGGTCGATGTGTCCCAGTCGGTCGATCTGCAAGGCAGCATTGAAGCAACTGATGAAATAGAAAAGATGATCGCGAATCTCGGGGCAGGGGACTCGTATTCAATTTTTGCGATCGGAAATCAAAGTCGCGAGTTTGCTACGGCGGCAGAATTGAAAAAGTGGCTGCAGGACTGGATTGACGCAGGGCCGGATGATTTCTTTCGCAGCGAATCGTTGATCGCCAATGCACTCACCAAGTCCCGCCTTGCTTTCCCTGGTGGCAAGATGAAACGACTGGTGCTTTTTTCTGATGGACAAAACACGCAGGGCGATCTGGACGAAACGATTCGACAAATGGAAGAAGAGTCGGTGTCGGTCCACTTTCAAAAAATCGCATCGATGTCACAAGCAGAAGTCGCGATCAAGTCGCTCAAGCCATCTTCAACCCGCGCGTTCTTTGGCGAAGTCGTCCGCATGACGGTGGAGCTTTCTGCGAATCAGAACCTGAAAGGAAAATTGCGAATCGTTCACAAAGGCGTCGCTGTTCAGGAGCAGTCAGTGGAAGCTTTTCCTGGGCAACCCAATCGGTTCCATTTCGATGTCGACATGAACACGCCCGGTGAAAGCAAATGGACCGTTGAACTGCTTGCTGACGACGATCACTTTCCGATCAACAATCAACGGACCTGCACCGTGACGGTCCGTGGCAAGCCACGAATCCTTGTTCTGCATGAGAACATTCGCGAGATGCGATCTTTCGAGAGGGCGATGGCCCAGCAGGATGTCGTGATTGAAGTTCGTGGCAAGTTTGGATTGCCAGATTCGATTCAGGGACTTACCGAATTCGATGCAATCGTGCTCTCCGACTTTCCGGCCACGTCGATGTCTCAACGACAGATGAGTTTACTGAACCGATACGTTAAAGATTTCGGTGGCGGATTGGCGATGCTCGGGTCTGAAAACAGTTTTGGATTGGGAGGCTATCATCGGACGCCCGTTGAGGAAGTCTTGCCGCTGGTCTCGCGATTTGAAAAAGAAAAAGAGAAGCCCTCGCTCTCAATGGTTCTGGTGATGGACAAGTCCGGTTCGATGAGTGGAGTTCCGATTGCGCTCGCGCGTCAGGCTGCCAAGGCTGCAGTCGAACTACTCGGTCCGAGAGACAGTATTGGCGTCGTTGGATTTGATGGTTCGCCGTACGTTGTTTGTGAAATGCGAAGTGCTCTGGAAGCCGACGCCATCAATGCAGAGATCGATTCGCTTGATGCTGGCGGTGGAACCAACATGTACCCGGCGATGGTCGTTGGAAAAGAGATGCTGGAAAACTCCAACTCAAAGATTCGGCACATGATCTGTTTGAGTGACGGGCATACTCAGGCCGCAGACCACGATTCACTTACCCAGGCGATGGTCGATAGCGGCATCACGGTTTCGACAGTTGCACTTGGCAGCGCCGATCAACAACTCCTTGCGAACATTGCTGACATCGGCAGAGGTCGTTATTACGAAACGAACGACCCGACCAACGTGCCGCAGATTTTCACAAAAGAAACCATGCAGGCTTCCAAGTCAGCGATCAAAGAGGATCTTTATGGCGCGGTACAAACCGGTGACCATCGTGCTCTGGCTGGTTTCCAGGAAGCAGATTTGCCGTTCAGTTTGGGTTACGTGATGACGCAACAAAAGCCAACCGCTCAACTTTTGCTGGTGGCCGAAACAGGCGATCCACTTTTGGCATTGTCACGATTTGGACTTGGTACCGGGCTGGCTTACACCAGTGACCTGACCGATCGCTGGGGCGGTGAGTGGCTTGCGTGGGGAGACTGTGGAAAGTTCTGGGGGCAGTTGTTGCGATCGATTTCCCGAAACAACGATGGCGAAGGCGTACAGATCTCGCAGCAGTTAACGGATGGGCGCTGGGAGTTGTCCGTCAATCGAACCGACTCCGCCGGCGAGCCCCAGTCGCGAGTTGACTGGGAGCTTTCGACATTCAACAGCCAGGGAAATGCGAAATCGCATTTAGTCCGTGAAGTCGGACTTGGACGTTACTTCGTTTCGGTTCCCGTTGGAGACAGTGAGAACTTGACGTTGCGTTTGCGAGATCCATCCAGCGACAAAACAAAAGTGTTGCACTACGATCGACCGTACCCGCTTGAGTATTCTCTGTCGCAGTCAGAAAACGAAGCGCTAAGCAAACTTTCTTCGATCGACAATTCGTCCATTCGCAGCGGGCTTGAGCCAGTTCGGATTCGACGTTCGGTTGCTCACTGGTTTTATTTTGCCGCGCTCGCCTTCCTGCTTTTCGGCGGTCTGATACGACGTGTTTGAAGCCCGGTTCCAAAAGCAAGCAACAATCGGACTTGTCCAGGAAAAGAGCAGGGCACTTGATTCGAACAAACTGAGTTTGTCGGAGCCATTGTTTTGAGATCATAAGCTGCAGACCCGGCAGCTTTTTGAAGATCGCCGTGAGGAACGCCCGAGTGATGAGATTCGCAGCTCCGCTACCTTGCATTCGGATCAGATTTTGATTCGGGATTTCAAATAAAAAAACGGTTCGGGTTTGATCCCCGAACCGTTTTTGATTCTGTTTCTGGTTGGC
>CAYUNP010000053.1:5145-7352 GCA_964446085.1 uncultured Pirellulaceae bacterium | reverse complement strand
AGTTTGCAAAACACAGCAAAATGCCGGCATTTTACGCCTGAAACAGCACCAGTTTCTTTCCCGAAAAGTTGTGTTGCAGAACACAAAAAATCTCGTCGTCGGCGAGCCCAAATGCTGTCATTGAGTGACCAACGCCAGCCTTCATGCCATGTAGTTTGAGCAGCGTAGGGCGGCCAGGCCCCAGAAAACGCACACCAATTCAACGTCCGATAATGTTTCTTATGTTCGGTTAGAGCCCTGTTTTTACTGGAGATTATTGACATTTCGCTTTTCCCTGTCGGTACGGACGTTCAATCTCAATCTATGAATGAAGTGATTGCCGTTGCGTCCAAGCGCGTTGTTTCGTCGATTCTCCAGGTGCCGATCGCACGGTTCAGCTTACGGCGAATCGATGGCATCGATTTCGTTGGCAGCGCGTCGGCACGGTGCAGTTCGAATGCAACGCAAAGTGAGCAGTCGATGGGCTTTGAAAAATCGAATTCGCGCTCAAGATCGTCCAAATAACAAATCCCGTCCAGGAAAACTTTCTGGTCCGCGGCTCCGATTTCCCAATTCACTTCTCCGCCAGCAAAAGTCGATTTTGCCGCTTTGAGCGTAATCCGGTGGTCACCGGCTGCCAACACAAACTCACGATCACCAGTCTGTCTCGCCGTGACTCCGACTCCATCCAACTCAAATCGCATCCTCAGGTCAGATATCGCGTGTTTCCCGTCAACGGTACGGTCAAGCGAACGATGCCAGTTGCCACGGTTTTTCATCGAGTGAACGACGCAGAGTACGCGGTTGTTAATTTGCGCCGTTTTCATTCCCATCGAAGCGAAATCCTGTCCGCCGTTGAGACAGCGGACTCGAAACGCAACCGCAGGGTCTTCGTCGGTAGCCCAGTAAGCAATGAGAGGTTTTCGCTGAGTCCAGAATCCCGATTGATTCACGCTTCCGAGACAAGCGTAATCCGACAGCCATGTTGTGCCGACGGTCGCTGGTGTTTTGCCGCGCGGCAGAATGAAAGTCCGTTGGATCTGAATTGGTTTTGCAGGTTTGTCGACAAAACGGGAACGAAGTTCTTTGGGACAGGGAAGCGGTTCAACGATGGCATAGCCTCTGGGGTTGTCATGGGACATCGTTGGGTGGCAGGGGAGTTTTTCTCCGATTCGCTCGGCCAAAAAATCCAGTGTCGTTTCACGCAATCGAATTCGAGACGTTCGGCTATGGGGACCGGCAATCTGGTTGGTGCCCACGTGATAACTTTCGGCAATCATTTTCCACGCCGTCGCCCGAAGTGACTCCGCAGCAACGCGTACTGTTTGATCTTCACAAAGCTGCAAGATCCTCTCACATTCACCAATCACGACTTTGCTGTAAGGCGGACTGTTGTACTCGTTGAAACCGCCCTGCTGTTGCGTGAACGCTACGATCTTCGAAAGCCTATGCTGGCCGTATTGCAGCAACGAGTCGTCTTTCAGAATTTCGCCAGCCATTGTGCAAACGCCACCACCGAGCACTGCGATATTTGTGTAAGCCGGTTGAACGTCTCGTTGTCGAATTCGATCGGCCGACAGACGCAACGCGTTCTCCAGACCGCGCTGCAAATCCTGGTCGATCTGGTCACGATGCTCCACAAGGATTTGAGCGATTGCTGAGCCACAGAAATCTGCCCAACTTAAATCAACCGAGCCCATCCTGTTCAACGGTTCTTCCATCAACCACGGCCAAACGCCCGAGTACTCACTGTTGGTGTCGTCGGATTGTTGCAGCGGTAAAAGTCGTCGCAGAATTTTTTGAGCACGTTGAACATCGCTCGCTTCGCCACGCTGCAAAAGCGCGACGGCGTAGTAGAACGATTCTCGAGTGGGATGAACGATTGAGCCAGTTGGAATTTTCGTGTGATATCCCGGGCTGGCGAATTCGACCTGGAGTAAATGTTCGCCGTCGTCATAGATAGAATCGAAGTAGGCAAGCAATCGTTTCTGGCTGGAGCGAAGTTCGTCTGCTGTAGCCGATTGCAGAGCAGACAACACGATGGCTACCAAGGCCAATCCAATTGACAACAGAGGCCTGTGGACAGAAGGTACTTCAATCTGACAGGTCAGTGGAATCGTTTCCTTGGCGAGCTTTTTCATTCCCGAATTATAGACTTGACAATGCGATTTTTGCGATGACGCTGCACGAACTGTGCGCGGCAAGTCCTGGAATTCATGTGTCGTGAC
>CAYUNP010000053.1:0-5045 GCA_964446085.1 uncultured Pirellulaceae bacterium | reverse complement strand
CGTGACGCCGCAGCCACGGTTTTGCATGCCACCGATTCGCACCGCCCTGCCCCGCGTGCATCCTATTCTGAAAGCTCGAGAAACCTCTCCGAGCCAATGACAACGGCGCGTTTGGCAGCAACGGTGTTCAAGTATTTTGCCTCAGGTTGAATGCGGACTCGTCCAAGATCAAGGCGATCGGCGTCCCAGCAAGTTCCAATCGTTGGATCGTCGTGATGTGTTTGGTCAGTGTGCCACTGGCAGGCAAAGTACAACTTTTCGAATCGTTCGTCGTCGAGTTCGAATCGCCCTTCGTCGCGATACTCTTTGGCAAATTCGGCTCCCCGCAATCCGTGCCCGGGATCGTGGCCATCATTTTCGCGTCGACTGTCGTGAAAGAGTGCGAACAGCTTGACGACCAGAACGTCAGCTCCGCTCGATTCAGCGATCTTTAATCCAAAGTCGTGCACACGCTGCCAGTGATTCGGTCCATGGATTGAGTGTTTTCCACCATGGAACTGCATCACGATTTCATCCCATAATTCGTCGTAGTACCATGGTTCCGATTTCAAATTCATTAACCGCCCTGCCCTGTTCCTGTTTCAATATCCCGAGTCGTTTTCAACGAAAGCTAACGACCCTGCCCACGTCGTCCAGGTCCGCGTCGACGAAATGCGTCGAACTCTTTTCGCAAATCCGAATCGATGCTCCTCTCAAATTCGGATCTGTGTTTGGGAGGAATACTTCTGTTGACGCCAAACCATGCTTTTCTGACGGCACGAGCCATTGAAGTCTTGGCCGGTCCTTCGAGTTCACTGCTCCTCAAAAGTTTGCCCGCATCACGAAGTTCGTCGACAGCCTTACGCCAACGGTTCTCCGAAAGAAAATACTCAACCTTCTTCAGTCTTGAAACGATCTTTAGTTGGACATACTCCGGGTTGGGGCTCTTCAGCACCAGGGAGTCGGCAATTTGTTTGACTTCTTCAACCATTTTCAACGAAGCCGAATCCGGGTGTTCCGTTGGCCTTAGCAGCAGAGTCACGGCAACCTGATATTGATAGTCTGTATTGTCCGGATGTTTTTCAGCAAGTGAACGAAACAGCCTGGCCGCGCTATCAAGGGACACAATCGCATCTTCCGTTTCGCCAAAGTTCTCCTCCAAAGCACCAAGGCTGCATTGGCTCCTGCCGAGCAGCAAACGATATTCAAGATTTTCCGGACTCAGCATGGTTAGCTCGTCGGCAATCTTGACCGCACGTTCAACGTAGCGCTTGGCTTGAGCATCGTAGAGTCTTGGCTTCCTGACATGCGCTGGTCGACGTGATTCGTCTCTGGGTCGTTCCAGATCGACGACGTTCTCAGCAGCCAGACGACAGACTTCTGCCGAAGCCAGGGCAGTCAATGTTTGAGCCAACGCAAAGCGGACCTGGGGATCATCGCGCTGAACATGTTTTTCGATCGCTTTCAGATTTTCTTTAATTAGCAAAATGGGTTTTGCATTGCGTTGCCGATTCCATCCTTTTCGACGGACAGCATTACTCAATTCGGATCGTGTCGAAACCAGGCTGAACAAAGCGTCAATCGAATCGGGCGTTTGCTGGAGAATCTCCAGGTAACAAGAGACTGCTTTCTCGTACGAGTTTATCGCAGCATCGTTATCGCCAACAAGAAAGTTGATATTGGCCACGCGTCGCCAACCCTTGGCAGCATTTTCAAGTAACCTTTTATTGTCAGCATTCTCGCGAGCAAATCGCTCGTAGAAGTTAGCGATCTTTTTCAGGTAGTCTGCATCACCATCGTTGATGGAGATTTCGATTCCGGCAAGTTCATTGAATCCGTCGAAGTCAAAATTGGCAGCGTTTCCTCTTGTGTTCCTTTTCAGGAATTCGACAAACAACTCGTCGAACGCCTCCACCATCAAGTTGACGTTGGCTTCGGCTCGATTGAAATTTTCCAAGGCGAGTTGCTCGCCCGCGACAGCCCGCTTTTCGTTTTCGGTAGCACGACTCTCGTTTTCGACGGCTTTCTTTCGGGCCGTTTCTGTCCTGGTCGATTCAACGGTTAGCTCACGGTAGGCCTGATTGGTAACGGCCCAGGCCGACGATGCAATGACGGCAGTCGCACAGACAAGCAACGTTGACAATGCGGCCAGAGAAGCGACCAAAGGATTCTTTCGCCCCCAACGCATGGCCTGCTCGATCAACGATGGGCGTCGTGCAGCGATCGGGCGATCATCAACGAATGCTCGCAGGTCATCGCGAAGCTCGAATGCATTTTGGTAGCGAAGCTTTGGATCCTTGTTGATTGCTTTCTCGATAATCGTCGCGAGATCACGCGGAATCGAAGAATCGACTTTCGCTGGAAGCGTCGCTTCTTCATGGATGATCCGATGAAAAACTTCTGCCGGCGAGCCGGACTCAAAGGCTGGCTGCAACGTTGCCAATTCGTAAAGTGACAACCCCAAACAGTAAGTCTCACTTTGCTGATCGTAGTTGCCCTTGAGCGATTCAGGTGCCAGGTATTGCGGCGTACCAAGAACCGCACCCGTTTGCGTGATCGACTCCTCATCGGAAATCTTGACCAGACCAAAATCCGTAATCCAAACCTGACCTTTGTCGTCCAGCATCAGATTTGCTGGCTTGATGTCGCGGTGCAGGATGCCCATCTGGTGGGAGTAACCCAGTGCGTCCGCGACCTGGGCTCCGATCTTTCCAACCCACTGGTATCGATTTGTTACACATCGACTTACAGGTGGAGACGAATTCGGTTGCGGTGTAGCGACCTGTTGCGCTCGATCGTCGGCACCTTTGTTTTTACTGTCTTCAATTTCTGGTGACAGAAAAAAAAGTTCGCTGTTACCGACTGTTGAAAAATCGATGTCGCTGACAGTGTGATTTAAAGTTGCGGACTGCTGAATCCCGGTCAATGACTTGACTGCCGACTTGAGACTGATTCCGTCGATGTACTCCATCACGTAATAATGGTAGCCATCCGCTTCGCCGACTCCAAAGACGCTGACGATGTTGGTGTGGTGAAGTTTGGCTGCCGCCTGGGCTTCTCGGCGGAAGCGTGCGATGTGTTTTTCGCTTTCGAGTTCCTTTTCAAGCATCACTTTGAGTGCAACACGTCTGCCAAGCGATTGATGTACGGCTTCGAAGACGACGCCCATACCACCGCGGCCTACTTCGCGGATGATGACGTAGTCGCCAAGTTGCTTGAGACCTGAAAGGTCAGAGTTTTTCTGGTTCGTTGGTTCGCTATCCTGTTTCGTTTCGACTTTGAGCCCTTCGATCATGGCGACCGATGACAGAAGGTCTTCGATCTCTTCGGCCAGTGCCGGATGCTCTCGCTTATAGGTCGCGATTTCAGGTGCCCTGCCCTCTCGCGTTTGCCGAGTGTAGTCGGCAACGATCCTGTCCAGCAGCTCGTCGTTGGTGATTTTCTTTTTCATGTTCACCCTAAAACGCTGCGTGTTGTTGCATGATCTCTTTGAGCCGTTTGAGCGCGCGAATGTAGCGTTTGCTGGCGGCTTCGGGCGCGATGCCGAGCACTTTGGCGGATTCGACGTTGGAGAGTTCTTCGAAATGTCGAAGCGCGATGACTTCCCGATCGGTTTCGTTCATCTCGGAAAGCGTTTTCTCAAGCGCCTCAATTTGCCGGGCTTTTTGAAACAGACCGCTGGCGGATGTCATCTGGGCAACGATGTGCGCCGCCAGTTGCACCGAAGTGTTGCCCTGTTCGTTATTGTTTCCCTGTAATTTGACTTCTCTTCGGATGTCACGTTTCTCAGCCCCAAGATGAAAGCGGTGAATTTCATGAAGGCGCTGATTGGCTTCCAGTCGAAGCCAGACGAAGAACGGCATGTCCGGCTTTTTGAGATAGCTATCGATCCGCTGTGCGGCGCGAACATAGGTTTCCTGCAGAACATCCGAATGCGAAACTCTTCCGCCAAGTCGATAGTCCAACCGGAAGTCGATGACTCGACGAAGCCGTTCACGAACCAGCGAGTACAGCTCCGCCAGGGCTTCCTCACGATTACGCTGAAGCTGTTCGATGATGGCTGCTTGTTCGGGCAATTCATGCGTCATGAAAATCTCTGTTCATAGATACGTCACGCGACGATCCTGATTTGGGGACACATCTGTTCGATATTCCGGGAAAACGTGTGTGCTGACCCCCGAAAAATGGGCGACGACAAGTGTCCTGTAAAGCGAAGTCGCCATCCCAAGTATATAAGGAATGTCCGATGAGAACATTGATGTTTATACAATCGCATTGACGTAGCCAAGCGGCTGAACGTGACCAGGCATTCAGCTTCCAACTGAACTCAGAGCAGTTGGCATGCTTACCGCTTCGCGGTGAATATGGCACCCATTGAATTACCGGACTCGCAGCGTTGAGTATGCTTTTGCTACGGGTCGCTGACTCCTGGCTCCCGCAATCTGGAAGGGAGTAAATTGTGTACAATTATGGAGACCGATTCGCAAATCGCGACCGATGGTTGAGACTAAAACATTAAAGGATTGCCAAGGAGTAACAATATGAATTTGAGAACTGGAATTTTTATGGTCGTAGCTTCTGTTGCCTGCATGTGTGCAATGGAATCAGAATCAAACGCTCAAGGCCTTCAACGTGGCGGCGGCCAGCTGGCAGCCCGCGCTGTCAGAGCGTATGCGGTAAGAGCCATTCCTGGTGGAAGGATTGCTCGATTCGTCGTTCAGCGCGGCGTCCGAAACAACGGCGGCGGATTTGGTGGCGGTCAGGTCTTCGGCGGCGGCACGCAGGGGTTCGGCAACCAGGGATTTGGATTGCGTAACGGCTTGCAAGCTGCTCGACTCTTTCGACGCTTTTAATAATTAGTTGGCAGGACAAACCTGCACAAGACGGAGCGGGCGAAGGCTTCATGCTTTTCGTCAGCATCGGCAACAAGTTTTAACCGCGAACAAGCGCCAATAGACGCGAATTTCACATTCGTTTCTTTCGCGTCCATTCGCGGTTTTTTCTTTTGCATTGCAAAACCCCTGGACTTGCCGCGGATCGTCTCAAGCCGCGAAGCGGCGACAGCA
>CAYUNP010000052.1:22230-29102 GCA_964446085.1 uncultured Pirellulaceae bacterium | reverse complement strand
TAAACGAATATTCCGAGCGGCCTACTCGATGCAGTACAGAAACTTCTCGCCGCGGAGAATCAACTGGTTCTCGACCGCGATCGGCGAGGCACTAAAGCTATCCTCAAGCACATTGACTCCAATCGGCTTCCCGAGCGTCTCACTGGAGGTAATCAGCGTCGCTCCTCCCCGGCTGACGATATAGATTCGATTCGCTGCAGCAATCGGAGAAGCGTAAATTTCGTTGAAGCCCTGCAAACGGAACGGACCAGCCTGCTCTTCTCCTGTCCTGGCGTCGAGCACCGACAGGATCCCCTGGTAGTGCCGCAGAAAAAACAACTTGCCCTGATAAAGCAACGGTGACGGCACGTAAGGCGTGCGTTCGCTGGTTTGCCAAACCACGTTCTCGCTGTCAGTGATATCGCCCCTGGCTCCGTCGAGTTTGATCGCCAGCAAAGAACGAATGTCATAGCTGCTGGCACAAAACAGCATCCCGTCGGAGTAGAGCGGTGTCGCCACCACGTTCTGTGAAAGTCCGCCACACTCCCAGATGACTTCTCCGGTCGATGGTTCGTAAGCGCGAATACGGTTGGAACCAGCCACAATCAACTGGGTTGAACCATCATGTTCAATGAAAGCCGGACTCGACCAGGAAGTTACTTCTTCCCGATCCGAACGCCATTTTTCTGCTCCGGTTTTGGCATCCAGCACCAGCAGATAGGACTGTCCTTCCTGATCACGATTGATGGCGATCAGCCCGTCCGACAACGCCGGAGAACTTCCTTCGCCATGACCATGCTTGGAGTGCATGGGTTCGAAATCCTGCTGCCAAATGACTTCGCCCTGAAAATTCAGGCAGTACAAACCGTGGGAACCAAAGTAGGAAAAAACGCGTTCTCCATCGGTAACCAAAGAGGCCGCGGCGAGGCTGGAAGACTCATGTGCGCCTTCGTGCGGAACATTTTCGTGGACCACCTTCTCCCATAGCCGCTTGCCCGTCGTGCGATTGATTGCCGTGACGACGTACTGATGTCGCTGGCTCACGGCCAGATTATTGTGCGAACCCGGTCGACCGTCCGGAATCGGATCAAACTTCTCCCCCGTGGGCACCGCCGAAGTCAGAAAGATGTGCTCCTCCCAAAGGGCCGGCGTTGAGTGCCCCAACCCACGAATCGGAGTCTTCCATTTGACGTTTTCTGTTTCACTCCAGCTAGTCGGCGGATCGGCTGACGATGCCGCCTCACCAGTTCCCAGCGGGCCTCGCCACTGAGCCCAGCTTGCCGGAAGAAGCTTCGTTTCCTGCGAAACCACCTCAATTGGCGGAACGGCAATGACGAAAAGTATCAACCCCGCGATGTACAATTTGATTTGTGAACTCATCGTCATCTCTTCGGTAAAGGCCCGTTGTGTTGGGAGCGATCAGCTTACATCGCAAGCGCAGTTTCTAATACGATGCAGTTTGTATAAAGTACGGGTTGCTGACACACATCGTTCAACGCCGTTCCTCAAGCGAAAGTTCCCATGAAAGGCTTCCAATTCCTGATCTTCGTCATTCTGACGTTTTGCTGCTGGGGGCTTTATGGCCCGTTGTTGCACGTTGGCCAGGAAATTATGGGCGGCGGTGGAGGCAGGAAAAGCATGCTGCGGCCGTTTATTTGCGTCGGAATTGCCTACTTCGCGATCGCGGTTCTGTTTCCGATCTTCGTGCTGGTGACCAAGGGCGAAAAAGGGCACTGGACGGTTTCAGGGTTCTTCTGGTCCTTCGTGGCCGGTGGAGTCGGTGCCGTGGGAGCACTCGGGATCATCCTGGCTTTCAAATTCAACGGAAAACCATCTTACGTGATGCCGCTTGTGTTCGGGTTGGCTCCGATCGTGAACACGTTCGTGACCATGATGATGGCCAGAACTTTCAAGCAGGCTTCAGCGATTTTCTACATTGGCATCCTGATCGTGGCGATCGGGGCGGCAGGAGTCCTGGTCTTTAAGCCCTCAAAAGCCAAACAGGAGCCGGCCGTAGAATCGGCAGCCGAAGTGGTTGTGGTCGATGCGTTTCAGGATCAGCATGTCTCAACGACCGCTTCGATCCGTGATGACAGTTCCAGCTCCTCTGCTGAGGTTCCTGCTGGATCATTTCTGTGGGTCACCTTGAGCATCGCCCTGACAGCGGTGTGCTGGGGTGCTTACGGCCCAGTGCTGCACAAGGGCCAGGCGAAAATGGGTGGCAGTCGCCTTCGTCCGTTTTTATGCGTTGGTTTGGCTTACTTTGCCATCGCGGTTGTTGGTCCGCTGCTGATGCTTTCCGGATTTCCGGAACCAGGAGGCTGGAGTCCCGATGGCAACTGGTATGGCATTCCGTGGTCCCTGGGAGCTGGCGCTGCCGGAGCCGTTGGAGCCCTGGGAATCATTTATGCATTCAACTCCGGTGGCAAACCTTTGTTCATCATGCCGTTAGTGTTTGGTTTCGCTCCTGTGATCAACACGTTCACCACGATCTTCACCAACAATCTGTCTGGACCCGTAAACAACCTGTTCTTTGCGTCGCTGGCCATGGTCATCATCGGTGCCGTGATGGTGTTGGTATTTGCACCGCGTGGCAAGCCACCAGCCAAACCTGCTACAGATCCCATTGAAGAAGAACCACAACCCACGACCGAACCAGAAGCCGAATGACACAAGAGCCAGAAAAAACAGATCGAGAACGCGTTGAGCAGATCGACGCACTGCTTAGCCACGTATGGATGGTGCGGACGTTTCTCAAGCACAGCGAAGAAGCCGAAGAAGACGATGAACTCCGCGAAGTTCACCGGACTCTCTACGATTACATGCTGGCCCTGGGAGGTCCGCTCAAGGATGGTGACGACACAAAGTACTTGAAGCAAGCGAAAAAGAAGCTCAAGAAACTCAGGAATGCGACGGAGCTGTTTCAGGAAATCCAGCCGGAAATCTCATCGCACACGAATTTCCAAATGGCTGCGACTTCTTTGAAGTTGGCTGTGGAAAAAGTTGCAAAACTGGTTGACCCTGGCTAGACGAAATAAAGCGGCAGGGCGCAAGCCGCCAGTTCGTTGCGCGATCTACCGCCGGATAGCGCCTCACTGCTGACGTCAAACAGTGCCTTATGTTTACTGGAACCTAGCTCTTCAGCAGCGTCTGCATTTTCATGGCAAAACCGCGTCATCTTTACGACCCCGAGTTTGTCACTTCTCTTTTTGACGAAATGTCGAAAACCTACGGCATCGTAAATTCGATTTCGTCGTTCGGATTTTGCGTCATCTGGCGAAAACAGTGCGCAAATCTGCTCGAGTATGTCAACGGCGAAACGGTCGTTGATCTGATGTCCGGAATGGCCGAACTGTCGATCACCATCAATCGAACGAATTCCGGCCTTCATTTCGAAGCGATCGATCTGTCGCAGGCGATGTGCGACCTGGCGTCCACGAATGTTGAGAGAAAAGGACTTTCGTCTTGCAATGTCGTTCGAGGCGACGCATTGAACACCTCTTTTGAACCCGGATATGCTGATGCCGTTGTCTCTACTTTCGGATTGAAAACTTTTTCCAGCCAGCAACTGAAAGAACTGGCCAGCGAAATATGTCGCATCCTGAAACCTGGAGGACAAATTGCGTTTTTGGAGATTTCTGTTCCCCGAGTTTCGATTCTGCGAGTCCCATACATGTTCTATCTGAATCGCGTGATACCATTTGTTGGCCGCCTGTTCATGGGCAATCCGGATAACTACCGGTTGCTGGGAATCTATACGAGCCGTTTCAAAAACTGCGATGCCGCAATCGAAATCTTCCGCGCTGCGGGGCTGGTTATCGAACCACAAACATTCTTTTTCGGATGCGCAACTGGCTTTCGCGGGAAGAAGCCGCCGAACTAACGCATCTCAAAAATCAGCGGTGGAAAACACAGCACGGGAATCACCAGCGACGCGATTCCCAAAGTCCAGCGAAACGCGCCAAGCTTCACATGGTCGTTCCTTGTTGGTGGATGATCCGTTCCAACAAACAGTAACAACACAACCATGATCACCAACACAAAACTCTGGTGATAAACCATAAATGCGATCGCAAAAGCCAACGTCATCCGGGCGATCGTGTGTGCAAGCTTTCCGAAAAGCGTGTATGTCACGTGACCACCGTCGAGCTGCCCTACTGGCATCATGTTGAGGCCCGTAATCAGCATTCCAACCCAACCGGCGACAAACAACGGATTGAGTTGGTTCAGCCAAACCACTTCTCCGGGAGCATAACCTGGAACCTGAGCACTCTCGGCGAACCATTGCATGATGAGCGGCAAGCGAAATCCCAAACCGCCGTAAGGTTGCACTGTCAAATCCAGTTGGCTAACTCCCATCCACGCGATTGGAACCGCCACGACCAACCCAGCGATAGGACCAGCAATCCCGATATCGAAAATCTGCTTTCGGTCTGCAATGTAGCCCTGCATGCCGATCACGGCGCCCAAGGTCCCGATCGGATTGATCGGAAACGGCAGAAAGAATGGAAGTGATGCTGGAACTTTGTAAATCAGCGTGGCAACAAAGTGACCCATCTCATGAAGAAACAGGATCAGCAGGACAGCGAACATATAGGTGAGTCCAACGTCCCAGTTTTCAAAGACCATCAAACGGAGACTCATCATGCTGTGAGCACTGACAGAACTGTCAAATCCCGTGAGCGACTCAAACAGCGGACCGACTAGCGCAACAACCACTTCGAAAAATGGTGCAATCGGATTCCACTGTGTCACGCCCACCCAAAAAGTGGACAGACAAGTAAGGACAAAAAGGACGACTGGCAAAACGACCCGCCGACGGACCGGTGGCCAAACTCCAAAGTCGCCAGGGTCGTCCTGCGATGCATTCAATTCCGGTTGCTTCATGCCACAAGGATACACCACGCAAAAAGTTGGCAAAGTGGCCTGTTACGCAATCCCAGGATTTGGAAAATCCGGAACAAAACAACCTCGAAGTGTTGTGCGCGCAAAAAAGTGCGGTCAATGACGGGGATAGTGTCATGACCGCACCTTGGTGGGAAAAAAGTGAGCGGACATCGCCCTTGAGACGGCGGATGGGATGAGAACGCTGAGGGCTAAGTCGCCCGCTCACGATTTACTACATTGCAAGGTGCGTGCCAAACTACCGAAATAAATTTCAGATGCGAAACACGCGGTATTTCTCGAATCCGCTGTGGCTGACAGGACAATTGGCACTCTCAGAATCTCGTTATGAGAGAATTCTTATCGTATCGAGACAAAATTGGCTTTGGCAACGCCTCAAATCAACTTGAGACGCAGGCTCAACCCTCCTACGACGAAGGTTATTGAGCCATGTCTGAAGAGGGCTCTGACTTTCTGATCTTTTCCATGATCTTCTTCACCGCCAATGGAAAGACCCCCAAAACGGTGAAAGCGACGCCCAATTGAATTAGTTCACTGGAACTAAATGCAGCTCCCACACCTTTTTCGCTGATGGTCTGCAAATCCGGGATTCGCGATCCAGCGTAGCAATAGACCGCCGTGCCAATCAGCATTCCAATCTGGCTAACCCACCAGAACGTGCCAATCTTTATGCGGGTGAGACCCATCACTGCGTTGATCACAAAGAATGGAACGGCAGGGACCAGTCGCAAACTGAACAGGTAAAATGCACCTTCACGATCCAGCGCCTTGTTAAATGTCTCCAGGCGATCGCCAAACTTCGTTTCAATCCAGTCCCGAAAAAGATAGCGACTGATCAGGAAAGCCATGGTTGCACCGGTCGTCGATGCAAAACTGATCATGACGAGGCTGGTTAAAAACCCGAAAAACCATGCATAGAGAAGCGTCAATATCGTGGCCCCCGGTATCGAAAGCCCGGTTATCGCTGCATAGATAAAAAATGCGATCGCGATTACCAACCAGGGTTTGGATTCGTAAAACGACTTTAGTGAAGTTTCTTGCGCTGCCAGAAAATCAATGCTGAGATACTGGCGACTTAACCAGAATGCAGTTAACGTCAAAAGAGCGACCACTGCCAGCAATATTGGACGATAGTAGCTACCTTTTGACGGAACTGCTGTCTCTTCTTCGATTTCGCTATTGGATTTCATCCGGCTTCCACGCTAGATTTTTGTACCATTTTCGCGCAGCGTCGCATTCCCTTGTACGGAGAAAAACCACATGACGAATTCAAAGAATCTACTCGTCGCACTCATTGTTGGAGCAGCATTTACAGCGCTACTGTTGGTAGATGTTAACAAAGGGAATGGGCAACAACAAACCGAAGGCAAGCCAGGTACCGAGACGACGCAAAGCACTGAAAAATCGAGCAATGACAAAGTCGTTAAAACGGAGGCTCAGTGGAAGGCACAGCTTTCACCGATGCAGTACTACGTGACACGTGAAAAAGGAACTGAACGGGCTTTCACCGGAATCTACTGGGACAATAAAAAAGAAGGCTCGTACAAGTGCGTCTGTTGTGACCTTCCGTTATTTGAATCAAAAACAAAATTCAGATCCGGAACTGGCTGGCCAAGTTTCTTCAAGCCAATTGAAGAGAAAGCAATCAAAAGCGTTTCAGACCGCTCAGCGGGTATGGTTCGCACCGAGTCTGTTTGTAGCCGTTGCGATGCTCACCTGGGACATGTGTTTGACGACGGTCCAGCTCCAACGGGATTGCGGTACTGTATGAATTCAGCCTCACTGAAATTTGTGGCAGCTGGATCGGAAGAAAAGAAAGACGCGACCGCAAAAGAGACAACCGAAAAGAAGGCTGTCATGGACAAGGACAAAGTTGTTGAGCCGGCTAAAACACAAGGCAGCGGCACAACCAACAAAGAGGGAAGCAAATCCAAAATCCAGGGAAGCAAAACCAAACTTCAGGGAAGTAAAACCAAACTTCAGGGAAG
>CAYUNP010000052.1:20518-22130 GCA_964446085.1 uncultured Pirellulaceae bacterium | reverse complement strand
AAATCCAGGGAAGCAAAACCAAACTTCAGGGAAGTAAAACCAAACTTCAGGGAAGCAAGTCAAAGAACTGACTCCCAAAATCGGATCCTCGAACTGAAGCACTGTGGACCAGGCTGCAGTCAGGAGTCAGTCTGTGGCGAACTGGGGCGAGCCGCCCCAGCCACCAACTGAAATAAAATCGGCCGGCTTAGACGTTTGCTGCAGCAGCGGCGTTTGCCTTGGTACGCGACTCTCGCAACCCTCGACTGAGAATATCTCTCAACATCGGTGAGTAGTCTTCGTATTTGGCTTCATCAGGAGCACCGTTTGCGTACTGATAAATGGCATCGCGTGGCTTCTTGCCAACCGCAATCAAGGTTGAACTCACAGTGCCAAAGTCTTCCTCCCGAACAACCATACTCGGACGGTTGGGAGCGATCGGGGATCGAGCCAATACTTTGCTGGCGATGGCGAGAAACTTAACTGGCGAATCCAGGGTCTGTAAGGTCAGCAGTCTCTGGGCCATCGACCCACGAGCATCTTTACGGTCGTTCACGTCTTTGTCAGTAATGATCGAAAGTCCCTGCTCCAGTTCACAGGCATTGAGATCGTTACCAGCATGAATAACCCAACCGGACTCTGGGTCAGCAATTACAAAATTAGCGCCGCGATACTGACCCGTGTGCAGCTCTTCCATGGCAAGATCCAGCCCTTGGCGAGCAGATTCTGCTTTGAGGATTTCGCGAACAAGCAGTTTTCTGGACTTAAGATTTGAGTGGCTTTCGCCGCGTTTGTTCCGTGAAGTCATGCCCACGAAAAGGCCATTTTGGTTGATTCCCAAGCAAGTTCCGCCATTTTGGTCGGGGCTCGCTAGCACTCTTGGTTTGCCTGATTGAATTGAGGGAGAGGGAAAGATCTGGTCGAGGGGTGAATCGCGGTTGAACGCTACAAGAATTGGGGCTTCCGGGACGAGGTGATATACGATTGCCAAAAGGCTCATGGGCGTCACTTTTCAAAGATCGTTATTGTCGGTCCTTTAACTCAGACTCGCCGAATCAAGATCCGGAGTGTCTGTTTCTGGTCTCCGCCAGAGCCGATCAATTTATCCGAATCCCTATGACCTGACACCCTATAAAGCGGGGATATCCCGTGAATACCTGCCAAATTGAGGCTCAAGAGACGAAAAACGGTCGGCACTCACCCAATTCTCTTTCCCAGACCCCGTCAATTAAGTCCGCGTTTTAATGAGTTTTCAACAGGTTGTTAACAACTGGGCTGTTTGATTAGCCAATTCAATCACAGCCATTGATTTTCCAGTTAGCGGAAAAATTCAGCCCCCTTAACGGGAATGCCAGGTGTTCAACCGGAGAAATTGGAATTCTCAGGAAAACCCTACAAATCAACCCACACATTGAAAAAAGGAGATTCGGCCAGGTTCTGATCCTTCAGAAAGCGTTTTGTGTTCGACACTTGGGGCTCGGCTCAATCCGTGCCCTACCTTCTTTCACTGCCAATTTCGAACGTTTCGGAATTTCAACGTCAACTCGGTTTTCAGTGTCTACAGGCCATTGATCACGCATCCAACTCAACGAAAAACGACGGGAACGGACAATGAGTGATACCACGACCACTG
>CAYUNP010000052.1:0-20418 GCA_964446085.1 uncultured Pirellulaceae bacterium | reverse complement strand
ATCCAACTCAACGAAAAACGACGGGAACGGACAATGAGTGATACCACGACCACTGCGCGGATATTGATTGTCGATGACAATCCCGAGATCCATAACGATTTCGAGAAAATTCTCGGCAACAAACAATCGATTGACCAGGATTTTTGTCAACTGGCAGAACTCTTTGGTGACACCGACGGCGACGACAACATCGGGCTGAATGTTGAAATTGATTCTGCCATGCAAGGTGAAGAAGCAATTGAGATGGTCCGTCAGTCGATCCGCGACGGCAAACCCTATAGCCTGGCTTTCGTCGATGTTCGCATGCCTCCGGGGCTCGACGGAGTACAAACAACGCAGAAGCTTTGGGAGATCGATCCTGAAATTCAGATCGTCATCTGCTCAGCCTACTCTGACTATTCATGGCAGGAGATCGTCGCCCAGCTGAAACATTCAGATCAGTTTCTGATCCTTAAAAAACCATTCGAAAGTATCGAAGTACGGCAACTGGCCAATGCGCTGCATCATCGTTGGCTCGAAGGTCGTCGCGACAACCTGACTGGCCTGACGAATCGCGAAGCGTTTGTCGACTACTTTCGACGCCAGCTTCGTTGTGCGCAGCAGGAAAACGCAACGCTGTCCTGCGTGATGATCGACATCGACTTTTTCAAACGAATCAATGATCTGCATGGACACGCCGTTGGCGATCTGGCGATCCAACAAATGGCCGACATGCTTTCAACGCTATGTCGCAACGGCGACCACGTATGTCGCTACGGTGGCGAAGAATTCTGCGTCCTGTTGCGCGGCGCCGATGAACAGGCAGCTTGCAAATGGGCCGAACGAGCACGACTCAAGCTACATGAAATTTCGGTGCCAGTATCTGACGATCAATGCATCTTCTTCACGGCCAGCTTCGGTGTCGCAGAACTCAATACCGGTACCAATACGCCTGAGCAGTTGATCGATCAAGCAGACAAGTCGCTTCGTTCCGCGAAAGAACTGGGACGTGACCGTGTCTGCTCTGCCAATACGACATCCACGAACTGCCGCTCAAACTGTCATCTCCTGGGCCGTCCTTTCTTTTCAATCGAAACCGGTTCAATGATGCAACCGGTCAACGTAATCAATCGAAATGCAACGTTGCGGGATGCCGCTGCCCTATTGATCGAAAACGGGATTTCAGCGGCAACGGTTGTTGATGACCAGGGAATCATGGTTGGCGTACTGACGGAAAGCGACTTGCTGCGCGTGTTCTCTGCCGGTTCTGATCAACAAAAAGGAGTTTTTGAAGCGATGCGAGCAAGCGTCGTAGGCTTTTCCGAGACGACGAACCTGCAAGAGATATTTGAATTCGTGGTTCGCGTTTCGATTCCTCAAGTCGTGATCGTTCGTGACGGGCGCCCCTGTGGCGTGATCCCCCGCAAAGCACTTTTGGAATGGCTCTATTCCAATGGCTTCGGACAGGAATCTGAATGTAATTCGCGTTCCGTAGCTGATACGACGAAGGCCGGCACCATGCCTGTCATCGAGTTTCCAGCGTTGCCGGGCGATATACCCAACACCACTGCGTAAACCACTTCCAACTACAGACGCCACTTCCAACTTGAAAACTGTCTCAACACTTTTGCTTCCACCATGCAGAACTTCCAAAAATTTGCAGAGCAGGTAATTCAGAATTCTGATCGGTGCATTATTTTCACCGACCAGGACAACCTTGTTTCATTTGTCAATTCAGCATGTCTGCCCTGGCTTGGATGCGATCATCCTGATGAGCTACAGGGCAAACGTCTTGAAGACCTGAACATTGATCCTCAATTGCTTTCGCTGGTAGAACAGTCACATACCGCGTTGGCAGGCGAGACAGATCTGTTTGAAAAAGAAATCTCCGTCGGCCAGGACGAAACGGCAGAATTTCTGACGCTTCGCTGCATGCGAGTACGCGACGATGACGCGCAAGTTGCCGGGCTTGCATACACTTTTCGTTTCCAGAAAATTCCTGACGACGTCGCATACGACAAAATCATGATCGACAATTTGATGCGAAACAGCCCCGATCTGATTTACTTCAAGGATTTGAATTCGAGGTTCACGCGTGTCAACGAAGCGCTTGTTGAACGACTGGGCGCTGTTTCGGTAGACGATGTTATTGGCAAAGATGATTTTGATTTCTGGAACGCGGAGAGTGCGAGCCAATTCCTGAAAGTCGAACAGGAGGTCATTCAAACGCGACAAGCTATCGGTTCGAGAACCGAATCCGGTGTACTTCCAGACGGCGAAGTCGCCTGGTCACTGATGTCAAAAATGCCTCTGATCGACGAACGGGGCGAAGTCGTTGGTACTTTTGGAATCAACAAAGACATCACTCAGCAGAAAAACATTGAACTGGAACTTGAAAAAACCAACAAGGAACTTGTGTCTGCATCGCGACAGGCTGGCATGGCGGAAATTGCGACCAACGTTCTGCACAATGTTGGCAACGTACTCAACAGCATCAATGTATCGATCTCTCAAGCGGACGAAACCATACGCCGACTGAAGATCAACAACCTTCAAAAGGTAGCGTCGATGATCACCGAGAACGCTGCCGTTGATCAATATCTGGTCAGTGATGAAAAAGGAAAACGGATCCCGGAATACCTGGGACTGATCGCCAGGGAACTGGAAAAGGACCAACAGGAAGTTGTCTCGGAACTGGCATCAACGAAGCGACATCTGGAACACATCAAGGTCGTTGTTTCAATGCAACAGGAATATGCCACCGCCAATCGTGTTATTGAGAATCTTGATTTGGCAGAAATTCTGGAAGACGCCATTCGCATGAGCAGCGGCTCGTTGGAGCGTCATCGAATCGCTCTGGTTCGCGAATTCGAAGTCGGCATGAACGTATCGATCGACAAACACCGCGTGTTGCAGATCCTCGTCAACCTGATCCGTAACGCGAAACATGCAATGCAGGAAGTCGATCGAGACGACAAACAATTGACGATCACGGTCAACAGAACTGAGTCCGGCATGGTGTCGATTGCCGTCAACGATAATGGAATTGGAATCGCACCGGAAAATTTGGCCAATTTGTTCAATCATGGTTTTACGACCAAAAAAAGCGGCCATGGTTTTGGACTGCACAGCGGAGCCAATTTTGCTCGCGAGCTGGGCGGTTCATTGATCGCGACCAGTGCCGGTATCGGCCATGGTGCCACGTTCACCCTGACGCTGCCGGTCAGTTCTCAAACGATGAAAGAAACTGCCAGTTCGAATCCTGTATTTCCTTTGGATCTACTCGATGGCAGCTTTGTGGACTCAAATTGCACGAGCCAGTGAACACGACAAAACCGATTGGCATAAAAAACGCACGGCAAAATTCAGGGAATCGCTCGAATTGCGTTCGCCATGAATTAACCTGCTAGCGATTTTTGTTTTCACATTGGCATCGAAGGCAGACGTGGATCGCTGTATGGTCCTGCCATGTCAAATACTCTCCCACCTGATGCTTTTAATGGATCGATCATCCCGGTCCCTCTTACCAAAGAAGCACTTTCACAACGTGTGAAGGAAATTGCGGGACCGCTGAGCAAGATTGACACGTTCCAACCGCGAAAATCGCTCGCTGGAATCAAAATTCTGGGCACTGGAATTGCCACGGGATCCAGGAAAGTAAACAACTCCGACCTCGCCGAACTCGGTTGCGACAGTGACTGGATTGTTCAAAGAACTGGAATCCAGTCCCGATTTCACACAGGCGAAGATCAGGCCGTCAGCGACATGTGCATCGCAGCAGCCAGAGAATGCATCGCCAACGCCAACATCGACCCGGAGATGATCGACTTGATCGTTATCGGAACGATGACACCCGACCACGCAAGTCCATCAACTGCTTGCCTTGTACAGGCAGATCTCGGTTGCTCCGCGATGGCCATGGACCTCAACGCAGCATGTTCGGGATTCGTCTACAGCCTGATCACGGCCAGCCAATTCGTCTCAACTGGCAGCGTCAAGTGTGCCCTTGTGGTGGGTGCCGACATGATCTCGATGATTACGGATCCAAGAGACCACAAAACCTATCCTCTTTTTGGCGACGGTGCGGGAGCAGTTCTGATCACCCCGGATTCCAATCCCGACAAAGAATCCGCATCCGGAATTCTTGACTTCCACCTTGCCGCCGAAGGGAAGCTTGGAAAGACACTGCTGGTTCCTGCTGGTGGATCGCGCATGCCGCTCTCTCAGGATGTGCTCGACAATCGATTGCAATATCTGAAAATGGATGGCAAGCCTGTTTTCAAATGGGCGGTTCGAATCATTCCTGAAGCTATTCAGGGAGTTCTCGATCGAACGGGCATGACGCTTGACGATATCGACGTGGTGATCCCTCACCAGGCAAACATTCGAATCATCGATGCGGCCATCGAAACGCTGGGCATCCCACGGGAGAAAGTTTTCGTTAACGTGGATCGTTACGGGAACACCTCCGCAGCCAGTATTCCGATCGCGCTTCACGAAGCCGTTCAGGAGGGCCGAATCCAACGAGGCAGTAACGTCCTGATGGTTGGCTTTGGAGCCGGACTCAATTGGGGCAGTTGCCTGTTTCGCTGGTAGTAGACGAACAGGACGCTCCGTCTTCAGTGCATCAGCCGGATCAGTCTATTTCTGAACCGAATTCAATGCGGCATCATCAAAGTCGGATGCGAAGTCAAACCCCTCGCAGAACTCGCGTACTGATTCGCTAAAGTTCTTCTGAAGCTGTCCCTGAAAGCGATACGGATTCCAGCAGACGGCGATCGTGCGCTTCGGTTGCTCTCCAGTGATCCTGCGATACACGACACGACCATCTGAATTCTGCTGCGTTGCCATCGCTGGCACAAACGACAGGCCATGGCCCATCCCAACCAAATTCTGCACCGTGATCAATTGCTCGATCCGCGTCGTGCCGATTGGCTGAAAACTGTTTCCGTTGCAAAAATTTGCAATCGAATCTGTCAGGCAATGAGTATCACCCAGCAGTACGAAAGGCTCATCGCTGCAATCTTCCAGTGGCACTTCGTCCAGTTCCGCCAGACGGTGATTGGCAGGCAGAGCCAGAAACAGTGGCTCCTCAAACAAAGGTTCAACCTTCAGATACTTTGACTTCGCGGGCATCGCCAGAAAGCCAAGATCCACTTCGCCGTTGGAGACGCGCTTCATCAACTTGTCAGATGTATCTTCCGAAACCACCATGCTGGCTTTGGGAAACTGATCGCCAACTTTGCGAAGTAAAATCGGCAGCATGTACGGCGCGATCGTGGGAATGGCTCCGATACAAATCTGACCGGTTTCGCCATCGTCAGTAATTCGGCGCTTCGCGTCTTCAACAAGAAACAGAATCTGCTCAGCCTTGTTGTGCAGCAACTGGCCGGCGGGCGTCAAACGAATCGTTCTACCCTGTCGCTCAAAAAGAGGCTGACCAAGTTCACGCTCAAGCTTGCCAATCTGTTGGCTCAATGCCGGTTGGGAAACATGACAGTCTTCGGCGGCCCTGGTAAAACTTCGATGTTCGACAATCTTACTGAAATAGCGGAGTTGCCCGACGTCCATTTTCATCACCTTGAAAATTACAAATGCTCAACTGGTGCGTACAGCAGAGCGACTGTCCCAGCGACATTATGAAGCAACCCAATTCCTTATGCAAACCATTGAATCTTCATTTTTGCCTGTCAGCCAAAACTTCTGGTCCCATTTCCTGCTGGATCGACACATGCACTTTTTCAAAATGGGCAAGCTGGTACCGACCTGAATTATTTCATTTGAACAGTATTTCGAGCTGCAATCATCCAATAATTAACGGCTTGCTTTTTGCATCGCGCGTCCCGACATTACGTCGTGCTTTTATACGGACGTACGGTGCAATCATGGTACTGCGGTGAGCAAAACTTCCTGGAATTGCATCGCGTTTGGAGTGCATTGGTTCGGAAAGCGCTTCGATAGAAAAGCCGGCCAGGCACATCGCTCCCAACAATTCTTCCCAACGATGAACGTACTCCAACGTTCCGTCTTCGCGAATCAAATTTGGCTTTGACTCGGACGGTAAGGCCGTTTTCTGGTAATAGCCATGTTTTACGCGATAGCTTCCCTGGTGTGGTTCGATATCAGCTTGCAAACTCGTTGGCTGCTTGTGTTGACTAACGTAAATCCCTCCCGCAACCAAAACTCTGGCGACTTCCAGGTAAACGGGACGCACGTCAGGAACATAGCAAGTGCTCACCGGATGGATCACGATGTCAAACGAGCCATCGCCGATTGCCGAAAGGTCGTCCATCGACGCTTCAATCGTTCGGACCTTTAGTTGTCGTTGGCGAGCCACTTCACGATCAAGCTCCAACATTGCCGGGCTAAGGTCGACAACGGTTACCTCAGCACCTGCTGCCGCATAGATCGGACCCTGTCGCCCGCCTCCAGCGGCAAGACAGAGCAATCTTTTTCCACGAACATCGCCACCAAGCCATCCCATGCCATCCACACTTGCCAGCGGATCGTTAAAATCTTCGTCCCGCGCCGGCGTTGCCAGACGGTCCTGTTTTTTGGCCAGCCGATCCCAGGCCGTGCGGTTGTGCCAATGGTTGCCTGACGGTTTCATTTCCATCGATTGCCCAATTCCGAATACTGAATGTCAACAGTTCCCCAAAACCAATCCAACGTGATCAATCGTTTTCAAACTGTGAAAACGGTTCGCTGGGTCGATACTGATTTTAGTGGCATGGTACACACATCGGCGTTGATTCGCATGATGGAGGAAACCGAGTACGCGTTTCTTCGCAGCCGCGGATTGAGTGTTGTGTTGACCGACGGAAAAGGCTTGATGGGTTTTCCCAGACTGGCGACGGAAATCGAGATCTCCAATCCGGTCGGATTCGATACAGAACTGAAAGTGCAGATCTTTCTCACGCTGGTTGACGGAAAATCGGTCAGCTACGAATTTTTGATCAGCGACGAAGAAGACACAACAGTCGCAACCGGAAAGTTTGTCGTCGCAGTGTGCCGCTTTCCACATGGAGAACCACCGTACGCAATTTTGACACCAGACTATGTGATCGAAGCACTCACCAAACCGGGAGCTGTCGTTTCGATGTAAACTTCCTGACGGGCACACACAAAAATTATAACCCGCCGCGTAAGCAAGAGATGGCAGTGAAGGACGCTTTGCGATTGGAGCACTGTTCCCTGATCATGCAGTCCACTTAACGCAGAAATCGGCGATCCTTCGCTCACGCAGCGGGTTGTGATTTCCATCGATCTTTCCATTCAACGAAACCAACCAAACCTCATGACTGATCAAAACTTCGACGCTCTGTTTCTCGTTTCCTTCGGCGGCCCGGAAGGGCTCGACGACGTGATGCCCTACCTGGAAAACGTCCTGCGAGGAAAGAACGTTCCGCGCGAGCGAATGCTGGAAGTCGCCGAGCACTACAATCACTTCGGCGGCATCAGTCCCATCAATCAACAGAATCGCGATTTGCTTTCAGCGATCCGCGAAGAGTTCAAACAGCACAACATCGACTTGCCGGTTTACTGGGGCAATCGAAACTGGCATCCGCTGATTCCTGATACGTTACGCCAGATGAAAGACGACGGCATCCAGAAAGCACTGGCGTTTTTCACAAACGGTTACAGTTGCTACAGCGGCTGTCGTCAGTACCGTGAAAACATCGCCGACGCACAAGCTTCGATTGGAGAAGGTGCTCCTGAAGTTCACAAGACGCGAATGTTCTTCAATCACCCGTCCTACATCGAAGCAACCGTCGATCGAGTGACCACTGCTTTCAATCAAATTCCAGAAGAACGTCGCGCGGCAACGAAGTTCCTGTTCACCGCACACAGTATTCCGAACTCGATGGCTGACTTCTGCAAGTACTCAACGCAGCTGACCGAATCATGCCGCCTTATCATGGAACGCATCGGTGAAGAGTTCGATTGGGAACTGGTCTACCAAAGCCGCTCCGGCCCGCCGCACCAACCGTGGCTCGAGCCCGACGTTTGCGATCGCATCAACGAACTCAAAAAAGAAGGCAACACGAATGACATTGTGATGCATCCAGTTGGCTTTGTTTCGGACCACATGGAAGTTCTCTACGACCTCGACACCGAAGCCAAAGACCTCTGTGATGAGCTCGGGATCAACATGGTGCGTTCACTGGCCGTCGGCGTGCACCCAAAGTTCGTGACCATGATTCGCGAACTGGTCCAGGAACGCATCTCCGGAACGGAAAAACTCGCCATCGGCGAAATGCCCGCCAACTGGGATGTCTGCCCGCAGGATTGCTGCCTGTACAAACCGCAGCGTCGCCCGGCTCCAGCGTCGTAGAAGTGGTGACTCGGCGGTCTGGCGGACCACCGGTCTGTAAACGGTGCAGACCACCGTTGCACGTTGTATTACCAGAACGAACCGTATCGATTCAGCAGCGTAGCAAACAGGAGGGCGGTGATTCATGGTAAACCAGTCGACAATTCACCTCTTTCCAGGCAAAATGGCATTTCCTCCTCCACACCCAAATCCGGCGATCGATGTCCGAATCCACCTCCACCGAAGTCGCGTCTGAAAGCAGCCCTGCCCCGCCGTCAAACGGCAACAGCGGCACGCCGATGATCGAGGCGATTGGCCTCTCCAAATTCTACGGCATCTTTGCGGCAACACGTGATGTTTCGTTCACGGTCAATAAAGGTGAAGTCGTCGCTTTCCTGGGGCCCAACGGAGCCGGCAAAAGCACGACGATGAAAATGCTGACCGGTTACCTGTCGCCCTCAACAGGCGTCGCCAAGATCGCAGGCTGTGACATGAGCCACGATCGCCTGGCAGGATCGAAGAACCTGGGTTACCTTCCAGAGACCGGACCGCTCTATCCGGAGATGACTCCCTACAGCCTGTTGGACTTCTTCGCCGAAGCCCGCGGCATGAGCAAGAAAATCAAACGCGACCAAATCGAAAAAGTCGTCGACCTCTGTGCGCTCAGCAGCGTGATCTACAAACCGATCAACAAACTCTCCAAAGGTTACCGACAACGCGTCGGGATGGCTCAGGCACTCATTCACGAACCTGAAGTTCTGATCCTCGACGAGCCAACTTCGGGACTCGACCCAAATCAGATCCGTGGCGTGCGGCAAACAATGACGCGACTCGGACAGGAGAAAACGATTTTGCTTTCGACGCACATTCTTCAGGAAGTCACCGCGATGGCCAGCCGCGTGGTGATGATTAACGAAGGCCGCAAAGTTTACGATGGCCCGATCGATCAAATGGATCCTGGCGGCAACGGACTGGATCACGTGTTCGCCAATTTGACAGGTCACGATCCGGTGACCGGTGCCAAGCTGGTCAGCGAAGACGACCTGCCGCCAAGACGAAATCAGCCTGAGCCAACAGAAGAAGAGCTCGAAGACGACGAGTCGGCTGAAGACGAAAACCTGCAAGACGAAACAACGGAAGAAACAGATGATTAACACAATTCAAATCGTTGAATTCGTCTTCATGCTGGTGATCGACCTCTGTTTTTTGGTCGCACTGGTACTGTTGATGCTGCCGTTGGGCATTTGGCGTCAGGCTGCTTTTGCCGTCATGAAACGAAACTTCGTTGGCTACTTCAGCAACCCAACCGGCTACGTATTTCTGTGCCTGTTTGTGTTACTGACTTCGTTCGCAGCGTTTTGGCCGCACGAATTCTTCACCACCAACCTCGCGAACTTTGACCAGCTCAACAAGTTCCTGCCCTACATCATGTTGATCTTCATTCCGGCGATCACGATGAGCATCTGGGCCGAGGAACGCCGACAGGGAACAGACGAACTGCTACTGACGCTACCCGCGAAAGACTTTGATATCGTCATCGGAAAGTACTTCGCCGCCGTTCTGGTCTTCACCGTGTCACTGCTGTTTTCACAGCTCTCCAACTACGCCGTGTTGCTCGCCATGACCGGTGGCGAGCTCGACAACCTGCTGCTGTTCTCGACCTACATTGGCTACTGGTTTGTGGGCATTGCCATGATCTCCCTGGGGATGGTGGCCTCATTCCTGACCAACAACCTGACGGTCGGATTCATTTTCGGCGCCGCGCTCAATGCGCCGTTGGCGTTCTTTTCCAACTCGGATGTGATTCTCTCCAATGGCTCCTGGATTCAACGTCTCTTTGACTGGTCGTTGCTGCAGCGGTTTGAACCTTTTGGCCGCGGACTGATCAGTGCATCTTCGATTTGTTATTTCCTGGGCATCGTCGTCATCGGCATTTACCTCAGCCTGATTCTGATCGGTCGACGTCACTGGCTGGGAGGTCGGGACGGCACATCCATGTTTTGGCATTTCTGTTTCAGAGCAGCGTTTCTGATTGTGATGGCGATCGGTGCAGTACTCATTGTTCAGCACAGTCCTCTGAACCGTGTCCGCATGGACATCTCCGACAAAAAGATCAGTACGCTTTCGGACTCAACCTTATCGGTTCTCAAAGAGTTGGCTGAAAACGAAGATGGAAAGCCGATCGAAATCGAAGCCTATGTCGGTGGTAGCGTTCCAACGGAGTACGTCAAATCGAAATACGACCTGGTGAATCTGCTACGGGAGTTTGATGTCCTGGGTGGATCTCGAATCAACGTCAACGTTCATCAGGGAATCGAACCATTTAGCGAAGATGCCATTCTGGCCGAGAAGCGATTTGGAATCCGGCCCCAGAAAGTCCGCACTCAGTCTCGTGGTGCCCCGCGTGAGGAAGATGTCATCCTGGGCGTCGCCGTTTCCTGTGGGCAGCGTCGAATCATCAATCGATTCATGGCCTACGGCATGCCAGTCGAGTACGAATTGATGCGAGCGATCAAAACAGTCTCTCGCGAGCAACGTAAAATTGTCGGCATCGTCCAGACAGACGCGATGGTTACCGGAGCCACGATTCAAACGGGTAATCAAACGGCGCGAATTCCAAAACTCAAGATCATTTCTGATCTGGAACAGCAATGCGATGTCGAAATTGTTGATGCGTCGAATCAGATTTCGCTTTTTACCGAATCCGAAAACGGAGCAGAACCCCAGCGGCGATACGACGTCCTGTTGGTGGTCCAACCGTCGAAGATGACCCCTTCGGAGATGGAAAATCTGACGGCGGCATTGAGTGCCGGCCAACCGACGATCATCTTCGAAGATCCGTTTCCTGTGCCCGACAGTTTCCCGCAGGTTCGGGGCACGTTCTTCCCGCGACTTCTTCGGCGTAACGGCAACGAAACCGCAAAGATTGAACAGTTGTGGGATTTACTCGATCTCGACATCGACCGCAAAACAATATCAAACGGAGAAACGACGATCACATCGCCGTGGCTTATTTGGCAGGCTGCCTCCGAAAACCCGTATCGACTTGACCAATCGCTGAATCGTGCCGGTGAAATGTTTGTCATTCGGCAGGACGGCCAGACGGGTTCCAGGTTCCTCAACGAACATCCCGCCATGAATGGCATCGAAGAGTTGTTCTTCCGATTTACAGGCAACATCAAACAGAAACCAACTTCACGCCTGACGTTTGATGACCTCGTCAAAACAGGTCAGGCAGGCCGCGTCCAGTTCGTTGACTGGCTAAATCACAGTCAAATCCAGCCAAACCCTGATGAGTTATCCAAAGCACGGGGCGCAGCAAACGAGAACTTTGTCCTGGCCGCTCACATCAAGGGCGACAACTGGGAATCAATGCCAACCTCAGGTGAAGGCTCGAAGCAAAACCTGAACGTTGTTTACGTTTCAGACATGGACATCCTTGGTGACTTTTTCGTTGACATGCGAAACGCACCCATTCGCAACAACATCGAATACGTTTCGCAAAACATGAGTTTCGTGCTCAACCTGTTGGACTATCTCGGTGGCGAAGATACGTTTCTTGAAATCCGAAATCGCCGCGTCAGCCACGTGACGCTCACAAAAATTGACGAACAATACGAAGTCGCTCAAACGGAAGTTTTCAATCAGGAAACAGAAATCCAGAAGGACTACCAAACGGAACTCAGTCTGGCCAGAGAAAAACTGACCAGCAAGCTGAAACCGCTTCAGGATCAAATCCTGAAAATGGAAACAAAGAAGAAGGAAAACAAGCCATTCGATTCGGCAAAACTGGCCGCCAAGAAGGCTCTGCTCGATACCGAAGTTCGTGAGCAGCAACAACGCCTGCAAACGCGAACTCAGGAACTGAACATCGAGCGTGAAGAAAAGAAACGGAGCATCAATCTGACTGCCGAATTGAAGATCCAGAAGATCCAGCAGTTCTTCAAACTTTGTGCCGTGGTTGTGCCTCCGATTCCTCCGCTGATCGTCGGCATCATCGTGTTCTTCCGTCGCAGACTACGCGAACGTGAAGGCATCTCAAAGGCACGGCGACTGAAGTAACCTGCTCTGTCCTGGTTCAAAACAGGACAATTTTTCACTGACACAACGACTACATTTCCACTCAGGTCACCGATGAACGGTCCGTTTCGAACTACTGCATTTATGGGATTGCTCGCTGCAGCGATGGCGATCGTGGCGATCTACTATTACCCTCGCCCCACCGAAGTTGTCGTCGATGCAAAGGTCAATCAGAATCTGTTTGAGACCTACGAAACCAACAACGTTCGTAACATCTCGATCACGCAATACAGCGAAGAGCTGAATCGAATGGAACAGTTCCGCCTTCGTCGCAAAGGGGAACGCTGGGTCATCCCCAGTGCAGGAGACTTTCCCGCAACGCGAATCGCCAGGATCGGCGAAGTGGCCAAGTCCTTTCTCGATCGTACCGTTCTGTCTCTGGCGACCAATAACGAGCAAGGCCATGTTGAGTATGGAGTCGTCGATCCAACTGAATCCGGAGACACTCCCAGCCGATCGAGTCTGGGCATGCGAGTCGACTTGCTTGATCGCAACCGTGCCGACATCGCCAATCTGATCATTGGCAAACCTGTGCCTGGAAGCACCGACGGTGTGCAGCGTTACTATGTTCGCATTCCCGGACAACCGGCAGTTTACGAACTGGAAATCCCCAAAGGCATCTTTCGGACGCGGCTTGAAGACTGGATCGATCCAAACCTGATGGAGCTACCGCCGCCGACTTCAGAGGACGTTTCAATTTCAAAAGTGGACGTCGATCAGTACCGTATCGACCAGGAAAAAATTGCAGACGCGGATCAGCAGTCTCTGTTTCGAACCGGTTTCGAAATCGACAAAGGCAACCTGCAGAACCTGAAATTCGAAGTGTTCAAGGATGGCAATTTCGTTGCGCAAGAGCCAACTCAACCTCAGCAGGTCGAAATGGGAATGACGCTGCGCTCACTGGGCAACGTGCGATACATCGACGTCGTCGGCAAGCCACAGGCGGTCGCCAAGGTTCTGCGAAGCCCGATGAAGATTGCTGATGCGAAATCGATCAAGCCACTGGAACAGTTCGGCTTTCGTTTCAGTGAAGGCAATTTCGAAGCCTCCAATGGGGAAATATCAGTCGCCACAACGGACGGCGTTCGCGTTCATTTACTGTTTGGCTCTCTCGCGCAGCGCGCTGACACTGAGACACTCGACCTGCACTTCCACGCGATGCTGTTCGCCGAAATGGAGACGTCCGAATTCGAGGAACCGACCAGGCCCGAAGGAGTGGATGAAGATTCAACCGAGAACAAAGCTTACTTGCGAGCGCTGGAAGAGCTGGATCGACGGCGCAAATCAGCGGAGTTGCGGATCACTGAATTGAACAAGAACTGGTCCAAATGGATCTACATCATTCCCGAGACGACCGTCAACGCGCTCCGCCCAGATGTGACTTTGTGATTGTTATTGGTTCGATCGATCACCAATGACTTTCAATCCCTGGCCGGACGTTAGAGCTGTAAAGGAAGTCCGTTCACACTCCGTGCAAGGCACGCTCGGTCGCGACGGATCTGCTTCAAACCGAAACGAGCCATTGATGACTTCTTCAAAAAGCGTCTCCACTGGACGCTTTTTCTCATACACTTTTCGCTGAATCGATCCCATCGGGCTAGAATAGTCGTTTCACGCATTGGCCTGGATTCAGGAGGCGTCCAGAATTGGCGGATGGACAAATCCATTGAAGATTTAATCCCAAAAGTCTGTTCTCACCTGGAACAATGACATGAATGATCAAGGCGACAATCAAACGAATCACGCTGAGCAGAAAAACGACGATTCAGCAGCCAGTCATTCGCTTGAGCAGGATCCCGGACGGGATAGTCTGGAAACGATAAACCAAACCGGCGCCGAAAACAAAGTTCAGCCGGCGTCGCCTGTACAGAAAAAGCAAATTGGTCCCTATCGAATCCTGCACAAGATCGCTGAAGGCGGGATGGGTGCGATCTTCGTGGCCGAGCAATCCGAACCCGTCAAACGCCGGGTGGCAATCAAGGTCATCAAGGATGGCAGAGATTCCGCGCAGGTAATCACTCGCTTCGACGCCGAACGACAGGCTTTGGCGATGATGGATCATCAGAACATTGCCCGCGTGCTCGATGCAGGAGCAGATACCGATGGCAGTCCCTATTTTGTCATGGAGCTGATTCAGGGCATTCCCATTAACAAATACTGTGACGAAAACAAACTCAGTCTCGAAGAACGACTGAACCTGTTCATCCCCGTCTGCAAAGCAGTGCAACATGCTCATCAAAAAGGAATTTTGCACCGTGACCTGAAACCGTCCAACGTTCTGGTCGCAATCTACGACGGAAAACCTGTCCCCAAAGTAATCGATTTTGGCTTGGCCAAGGCGCTGCAGCACGCGCAGAAACTGACGGACAAGACCATGATTACCGAGTTGGGCAAAGTCGTTGGAACACTGCAATACATGTCGCCTGAGCAGGCGCGAGCTGACGCGATGGATGTCGATACCCGCACCGACATCTACGCTCTGGGCGTGATGCTGTACGAACTACTGACTGGTTCGACGCCGCTGGAAACAGCTACCCTGGGAACGAAAGCGCTACTGCAAGTGCTGGCGATCATTCGCGATACGGATCCTCCCAGACCCAGTGATCGACTCAGCCACATTGGCGACTCCATTTCGGGAATCAGCGACCAACGTCAGATCCTGCCTTCAAAACTGCGACAGATTTTGCGCGGTGAGCTCGACTGGGTGGTGATGAAGGCATTGGAAAAAGATCGCACTCGAAGATACGAGTCGGCCAGTGGATTCGCCGATGACCTGCAACGATACCTCAGCGGCGACGCAGTACTGGCGAGACCTCCGTCGACAGCCTATCGACTCAGCAAACTCGTTCGCAAGAACAGGGGGCTTGTTACATCTGCAGCCATAATGACATTGTTGCTGTTGAGCGGCATTGCTGGCACCACCTACGGATTGGTCCAGGCGAAAAAGCAGACAAAGCTGGCGGTTGCCGAAACAGCTCGCGCGAACAAAGAAAGCCAACTCGCGGCGGTATCAGAACAGGCAGCTAAACAGAGTGCCCAACAGTCAAATCAGGACAAGCAGGCAGCCGAAATGTCGGCCAAAAGATCACGTGATGTTTTGCAGATTCTGACCCGTTCATTTCGCAGCATCGATCCAAAGGAGGGAGCCGATGCGCTGATGCCAGCCAAAGACGTCCTGTTGCGTGCACTCGAAAGCGTCGATGCGTCTTCGCTCGATGATCTTGGGAAAGCTCAGTTGCTGGAGAGTCTTTCCAGTTCTCTGACCAGTTTTGGTGAATATGAAGACGCCATTGCAGCAGCCAGGAAAGTGCTGTCCATTCGAACCGGGAACCTCGGCGATCAGCATCCCGACACACTGATCGCCATGAACAATCTCGCGCGGAGTCTTGAGGGAGCCGGGCAAAGCAAGGAAGCCATCGAGTTGCTGGAAAATGCGCTGCCGCTTCAGAAAACGATCGCTGGAGCCAACCATCCCGACACGCTTGTTTCGATGCGCAACCTTGCGAACAGCTATCAAAGCGCCGGACGTTCTGGTGAGGCATTTGAACTTAACGAGCGTTTGCTTCAAATCAGCAAAGACAATTTTGGTGATGATCATCCCCGCACATTGAGCGCATTATCCAGTCTGGCAAGTAGCTATTTTCACGCAGGGAAAAACGAGAAAGCAATTGAGCTGAGTGAACAGGTGCTTCAATCGGAAAAAACAAATCGGGGACTCGATCACCCTGTCACGCTGGTTGCGATGAGCAACCTTGCAACAGGATATGAAAAAGCTGGCCGGCACTCTGAGGCACTTCAATTGACCGAACAGATAGTGAAACTGCGCGAAAGCAAGCTGGGAGAAGATCATCCTCACACGCTGTCGTCGATTGCTGATCTGGCGGCCTTGTACATGCGAACGGGACGCAAAGATGAAGCCATCAAGCTGCAGGAAAGCGTACTGGAAGTTCAAAAATCAAAATCTGGAATCAGTCACCCTGTCACGATGAGGACACTCAGCAACCTCGCCGCCTGCCTTCGTGAAGACGGGCAACACAAACGGGCAACAGAACTCAACCAGCAGGCGTTTGAACTTCGAACAACGAATCTGGGACCCGAACATCCAGACACGATGGTCTCGATGCATAACCTGGCGACGTGCTATTTTGCCTCTGGCGAGATTGCCAGGTCCATTGAGCTACATGAAAGAACCCTGCGACTTCGGCAAGACAAATTGGGTCCGGACCATCCCGAAACCCTCACATCCATGGTCAGCCTTGGGCACAGTCTTTCACGTAGCGGCAAGATCAATGAGGCAATTGAGTTGACTCAAAAAGCACTGCAACTACAGGACGCTAAAGGTGGAGCCAAATGCGCTGACACCGGCAGTTGGTTCGAAACTTTAATGTACTGCCACCTTCGCACCAAAAAGATCGACAAAGCGATTGACGCCCTGGAAAAAGCAGTTGAATTCAGAACGGCCCTGAATGCCAACGGCCCCGATACACGAAAGTCGATCGCGCTTTTGGCGAACCTTTACAGCCGTGCGGGACAAACCGATAAAGCAATCATCCGTTTCGAAGACCTACTTGTTCTACTGGTTCAACAGCCTGGCAGAGGTGCCCCGGAAACTCTTGATTCACAGATTTCGTTGGGCAAGTTGCTCACAAAGAAAGACTCCAGTCGAGCTGTCGAGTTGCTTACTGAGGTATACGAAACCAGAAGTTCCAAATCACCTGAAGGATGGACAACTTTTGACGCCCAATCGGCTCTGGGTGAGGCATTGTTTCACCAGGGAACAATGAGCGAAGCAGATAAACACTTGCAGGCCGCCTATTCTGGCTTAAGCCGCGTTATGGACAGGATACCTGCGAACTCCCGGGCAAAAACGATGCTCGAGGCGATCGATCGTCTGATTCTGTTCGCGAAGAAAACGGGCGATGAGGAATCCATCAATAAATGGACGACTGAGAAAGAAGCACTCGTTCAGAAGCTCAATGCGTCACGGGCAAAACAATGATTGCAGAAAACGAACTGCGGTGCCTGGACAAAAATATCGCTCGGCGATCTCGAACGTAAAGATTTAGTCTTCCAATACGTATTGATCTTCGAAGAGGGCTTCTTCGATATCAAATGATTGCGAGATCTGAAATTCCTCAGGCATCTGACTGACAATCCGCTCAGCTTTGTTTCGAACTTTCGCATGAAACCCGGGAAGACGTTGTTTCAGTTGAATGTAGCGACTGGCGATCTCCAGGTTCTCCGGGCGCAAACACTCGTTCGACAAACACACCGACACAACTCGGTCTTCATGGGAAGTCGGAAGTTCTTTGCAATGCACGCAAAGCTTGATTGGGGCAGATTTTTCACTTCCACAGTTGTAACAAATAGCATTCATGGGTTCTTCGCTTGGCGAGTTGATAGAACACGTCATTTGAAAAACATAGGTCACTCTTTTGTGCGAGGGGGCCGCTTTCTTCAAACACCTGAATAATCGTCAAAACCTGCGTAAACCATGCGTGGCACGATGGTCTTCACCGTAGGCATTGGGGCAATTCAATTGGGTGCCATATTCGCCGCGAAGCGATGAGTATGCGAAATGCCCGGAGTTTAGTTGGAAAAGAATGAGCGGCATCCGCAACTTCTGTTTTGCCGTAGACATGCAGCAAACGGTGGAGACCACCGTTCCACGGACTACCGCTGCACGCCAAACACGAACCAGGCCACCAACGCACCACGCAACGTCCAACAAATGGTGCGGATCCAGTTGGTGTCAACGAGACGGCGATGGGCGTCGGCATCAAAAGCGATATTCAGTTTGCCATGACAGGGAACTTGCAAGAAAGCTGTCGATAGCCAAACAATGACCAGCAACACCAACGCAGTCCAAACCCACGCCGCCGAAATGCCTTTGGGAAGATAATTTAACAACGCAATGGCGGTCAGAATTTCGATGATCATCGGAACGCCGACCACGGGAGTAATGTATCGCTCGTGAAGTTGCTGATACGTTACATAATTCTCGGGCGAAACTTTGGCAAACAACGGATAGTGCACCAACTGCACCATCCAGATCAGGCCCACCATGTACCAGGTGGAAATCAGGTTCATGCAGAGGATGAAATTGGCCATGAAGGTACAACTCGCCAGGTGTGAATGGTGGCATCGGATTCCAGCCTGCGATCGCGGGCCGACATCCTGTCCACAGGCTGGAGGCTGTGCCACCTTTTGCCTACAGGCCTTTGAAAATCTTGCGGCCAATCGATGGATGGTAAACCGTCCAGGGACTTCCCGGGTTAACGTCGTCTTCAATCAACTGCTGAAAAGAATGCAGCTTCGCATCAAGACTGTCGAGATAGTGCAGCGCAACTGCTTCCAGGGTCATCGGGACTTTGGGACTGCCGAACTCCAGCGTTCCGTGATGCGACACGATCATATGCCGTAGCTGATCTGCCAACTCATTTGGAAACGGACTGCCCGTCTGCTTCACCGCCTCAGCAATCTTCTCATCAAGAATCACAACCCCCTGCACCATGTGGCCCAGCAGTTGTCCCTGATCGCTGTAACCGAGGTCCGGCGAATAGGTAAGCTCACGGATTTTCCCGAGGTCGTGCAAAAACGTGCCAAACACCAAGAGATCCTGATCGAGCTTGGGATACCGTGGCGCGACCAGCAAGGCAACTTCCATTAGTGAAAGCACATGCTCCAGAAGACCGCCATGATAGGCATGGTGATTTTTGACTCCCGCAGGCGCCCGCTTGAACATGTCCATAAACTCCTCGTCAAGCAGAAAACACTCGGCGAGGTTTCTCAAATGTTCGTTCTTGAGCGATCGTAACACCTCAGCGACCCGAGCCACCATCGCTTCCAGCTTCTGTGTTGAAAGGGTGATGAAATCGCTCTCTTCAATTCCTTCCTTGCCGGATTTCCTGACTTCCCGGGCGAGAACCTGCATGGCGCCGTTGTAGACCTGAGCCGTTCCCTTGATGGTCACGAAATCGCCATTTTCAAAACCATCGAAGTGCTTTTGCTGTGCATTCCACAGCATTGCGGTCAGCGAACCCGTCCGGTCGCTGACACGCAGTTGCAAATAGAGGTTACCGTTCCGATTGGTTCTTAGCTGCTTTTCCGAAGCCAGAAAAATCTGATCGAGAGTTTCTCCGTCGGCAAGTTCGTTAACAAATCGTCGGGTCATTGGTTGCTGCTATCTGGATTCGAGTGGGTTCGGGTCGCATTCTATTGGCAGCGAATTTAACTCACAAGTCACAAGGCGTTTTGAGACGGATTGCATGCGTGGCATTCCCGATTCTTTATCCCGTGGCCTGCCTACCGCCCGCGAACCTCAGCGAATAAAATGGCTCTCCCCGGTATTTTGGAGGTGGCATAGGCTTCCAGCCTGTGGATGCACACGATCACAGGCTCAAAGCCCATGTCACCAGTTCAAAATCATACATATTGCTTTTGCAGAAATCGAAGTTCGTCATAATGGCAAAAAACAAAACCGCAATCACTCCAACTCGCGAACAGGATTATCCTGAATGGTATCAGCAGGTGGTCAAAGCCGCCGATCTCGCGGAAAACTCACCCGTTCGCGGCTGCATGGTGATCAAGCCATGGGGATACGGCATCTGGGAGAACATGCAGCGTGATCTGGACAGGATGTTCAAGGACACCGGTCACGAAAACGCATACTTTCCACTGTTCATTCCGAAAAGTTTTCTGGAAAAAGAAGCCGAACACGTTGAGGGCTTTGCCAAAGAATGCGCCGTCGTCACGCACCATCGACTTGAACCAGGCCCCGACGGTGGACTTGTTCCTGCCGGCAAACTGGAAGAGCCACTGATCGTTCGACCGACCAGTGAAACGATCATTGGATCGATGTTCGCGAAGTGGGTTCAGTCGTATCGTGACTTGCCATTGAAGATCAACCAGTGGGCTAACGTCGTTCGCTGGGAATTGCGGACGCGACTGTTTCTTCGCACAGCAGAGTTTCTTTGGCAGGAAGGCCACACGGCTCACGCGACCGAAGACGAAGCCCTTGAAGAAACGCGACTGATGCTGGACGT
>CAYUNP010000051.1:10697-29252 GCA_964446085.1 uncultured Pirellulaceae bacterium | reverse complement strand
GAGACGCCATGTCCTGAAAATGCTGCGTATTTGTCCTGCATTCCATTCGGCACGCGAAATGCGTTACCAACGAGAGTCCTGTCTGTCTGACTCATCGAAAGTGGTTCGCAATAATGTTTTCTCAACCCAACAAGTGGCCGTTCACGTGGACTGGTTTTGTAAATTTTGAGTTCGCTACTGCGAGGCAAAAGCGGACCACGTTCAGGCTCGACGGAAATTCCTATTCGGCTCTGGAACAACGTCAGGTGATGACCGCTTTACCTGCTTTCGCTATCGATAGCGGATTGCTTTATCAGATTCACGGTGTCGAAGGGAATCACGGGCAACTTTCAGAAATAGACCTGACGACTCGTTCGCTCAACGACGTTGGCGGCAACGCGGGCTTCAAAATCAATGCGACTGGCTTCCGTTCTGCCGACGGATACATTTATGGACTTGATCGATCGAGCAACGAGCTCGTTCGCATCGGCGCAAACGGCGAAAACGAAACGCTGGGAACCATCAACGGTTTTCCGACGTCGGGTTCGTACTCGGGCGACTTCGGCGAAGACGGATTGTTGTACATGAGAAACGGTTCGAATTTCCATGGTATCAACGTCGACACGCTTAATGTTGACATCGTCGTCACGGCAAGTGAAAACGTCAATCGAACTTACGATATTGCCTACAACCCGGTAACAGGCTTGCACTACTCGATTCGTCGTGCCGGCGCACAGTCAGAATTCATCTCGATCGACCTGCGATCTGGAGCCAACGAAGGGCAGGTCACTGTCATCAATGACAACCTGCAGCCATCTGGCACCTATGGCGCTCTCTTTTCGGACGCCAGTGGTCGAGTCATCGCAGCAAACAATCAGGGTGGTCTGTACGAGATCGATGTAGCAACAGGAGTCGCTGAATTTGCAGGCTACTCGCCGCGAGCATCCTCAAACGACGGCGCTTTCTCGGCTAAGGGCACTTTGAACCTGCCCCCTGTCGTAACCGATGCATGGATGAGTATTCTTGAAGGCGATTCCGCGCGGACGATACCAATCGAAACGCCTTATGACCTCGAAGATCAAAACTTGACGGTCACTGTCACCCGTTTGCCGAGTGTTGGCGCAATTCGCGATGCCGATGGCAATCCTGTAACGCCGGGGCAATCGATGACTGTTGATCAGCTTGTGAATCTGTCGTACGTTCCATCAGAACAGAACGATGCTGAAATTGCATCGACGAGTTTCGGCTACGAAGTCTCTGACGGAAGTCTGGCCAGCGTCGGAGAAGTCGAAATCCATTTCGCAGGTTTGTCTCGAATTGAAGGCCAGGTTACCGTTCTCGACAACAGCGAAGAAAGCGCTTACGCCGGATACATGTACCGCAACGAGATCCGTTTGACGGGCGAGGACTTTCGCGGCGATGCCGTAGACCAAACCGTGTTCACTGACGTCAACGGACAATTCGCATTTGATGAACTGGCTCCGGGTACTTATCAAATTGAACAGGAACAACCCGATGTTGTTTTTGATGGAGTCGTCACAGCAGATGGGCTTGGAGCGACGATCAGCCAGAATCTGGTGTCGAATATCGTGATTGGTGAGACTCCAAATTCAATCTCTGGTGTCACGTTTCATGAACACGCACCGTCGCTGCTGTCTGGTTTTACATACGTTGACGCAGATGGTGATGGAAAAGTTGGCGTCACAGAATCGGGTGTCGCCAGCGTTGCGATCAGTCTCGATGGAGTCGACTTCAACGGATCGGACGTGTCGTTGGAAACCGAAACGGATTCCTATGGCTTCTACGAATTCCGTGGCCTTGCTCCGGGTTCTTACACGGTGACTCAAACGCATCCTGAAGCTTTCATCAACGGCGAAAGTAACGTTGGCGAGTATGGCGGAACGGCGTCGGACAATATGATCGCGAACATATCGCTTGGCGCTGGAGAAAAGGGGCTTGGCTATAGCTTCGGAGAATATGAAAACAGTTCGATTTCAGGATCCGTCTTTATCGACAACGACCTCGACTACGCAAATGATCAGGGAGACACACCACTCGAAGGAATCACTGTCCGGCTCGACGGCACCGACTTTCGCGGTGAGTCTGTCTTACGGGTAACCCAAACGGATTTTGATGGAAGCTACAGTTTTGAAAAACTCCTGGCGGGCACTTACAACCTGATTCAGGATCAGCCAGAAGGACTTGCAAACGGTCGCAGTCAGATCGGTATTTTCGACAACGACGAAACGGTTCTGTCGACAAGTGGAACAGCTGGCGAAAACCGGATCGACAACATCGAAGTGGGCTTTGGACGCAATGGCCGCAGTTTCGAATTTTCAGAAAAGATCGATTACGAATTCACTGGTTCGTTTGAGCAAACTCTCGTCTTTACTGGCACGAACGAAGTGGATGTGTTTGTTTTCAATGCTGGAACGACGCATCACTATGTTCAGTTCAACGATGAAATTCACTCTATCGACGCTTCACTGGCCACCAACATTCTGTTTGTTGGCAACGAAGGCGATGACCAGGTCTACATGACCGGTTCTGATAAAGTTGAACGAGTGATTACGGATCAGAATTCCGTCATTATGCGGAGCGAGAATTTTCGGGTTCAGGCTATTGATACATCGTGGTACATCATCGATTCTGGTGGCGGGTATGACAAGGTCGTGATGTACGATACGCCGGTGATGGATCGTATCAAGATGACGCAGGACTATTCGCGCATCTGGAATGACGGCGGCTACTTTGCGGAAACGCGCGGCTACCATCGGTCATATTTCTTCGCAGACAACGGTGGCGATGATCGAGCCTATCTTTACGACTCGAAATACGACGACACGATCAAGATGACATCTGCCAACGCGAGGATGATCAGTCGAAAGTACTACAGTTTTGTTCGAAGTGTTGAACGGGTTTATGCTTACTCGATCAACGGCGGCTCTGACCGATCGCAATTCTGGGATTCAGCTCAGGATAGGGACATCTTTCAGGCCAAACCTGAATTCGCCCGCATGTACAACGACGGATTTTACAACATCGCCAATGGCTTCGAACAAATGGATGCGTTCGCTCACAATGCTGGCGAAAACGATCGAGCCTATTTGTTTGGCTCTGAAGGTGACGACATGTTGGTGAGCAGTCCAGCCAAGACGGGCATCACGGGTGCTGATTTTGCGATGGATGTTCACGGTTTCGAAAGAACGTACGGCATTTCAAACGGTGGCAACGACAGAGCGTTGTTGCTGGATTCAAAACTGGACGATCGATTCATTGCTCGTCCAGATGAAGCCACGCTTTACAACAACGATTACTATCTCAAAGCCAGCGGGTTCGCCAAAGTCGATGCATGGTCATCGCAGGGTGGCAACGATCGAGCTTACTTTTATGATTCGGCGGGGGACGAAACGATTGTTGCCCTCGACAGGGAGGTCCGTATGTTTGGTTCGAATTTCGACAACAACAGTCACGGATTCGCGAGAGCTTACGCTCATTCGACCGCTGGTGGTAACGACAACGCAATCCTGTTCGACACCGCTCAAGCCGACACGATCAAATTGGGTGATGATGTTTCGAAAATGTACGGCGAAACCTACTACACCTGGTTGAATCGGTTTGAAGATGTGAAAACCCGGTTCACCAGTGCCAATCGGCATGATCGGGCCATCGTCTTCGGATCGATCGATGCCGATGCACTGGCAGCTTCGGGTGAACTTGGTGAACTGATACAGGAACACGCACTGGACTTCATCTACGACCCCAACACAGACGATTCGGGCGATTTCGATGACTCTGACCTGGCCGCAATCTTCGCCGACCTGACGGGGGAGTAGCGAATTGAGCTGTTTCAACAAAACGCCTCGCGGACACAAATTCGCGAGGCTTTTCTTGTTTCGTAACTATGGTAGGTTGCTTGATTCAACCGTGTTTTGAAGCCGAATACTAATACCTCAATGCCTGCCAACAACGACAACCTGACTCTGATTGCCGCGTGCGCTTTTGGCCTCGAAGCAATCGTGAAACGCGAGTTGATCGCTCTGGGGTATGAAGCGAAAGTTTCCCAACCAGGCCGCGTTGAATTCAAGGGCGGTTGGGGCGACGTTTGCAAAACGAACCTGTGGCTACGAACTGCAGATCGAGTCCTGGTCAAAATCCTTGAGTTTGATTCTGAGGATTTCGATGCACTTTTCGATACCGTTCGTGATCACAATTGGGCGGAACTGATTGCCGCTGATGCGGAGTTCCCGGTTACCGGCAGATCGCGGCTCTCAACATTGACCAGCGTGCCGGCGATTCAACGAACAGTAAAAAAGGGAATCGTCGAGAGTCTGCAGCGCGGGCACGCCACCAACGAACTGCCAGAAACTGGATCGCTCTACAAAATCGATGTGGCGCTGCTCAAAGACGTCGCCACACTAACGCTCGATACCACCGGAGACAGTCTTCACAAACGTGGATATCGCAAACTGACTGGTCGGGCTCCAATCAAGGAAACGTTGGCTGCGGCACTGGTTGATCTGAGCGTCTGGAAACCAGAAAGGATGCTTGTCGATCCGTTTTGCGGAACGGGAACGATTCCGATCGAAGCCGCGATGATTGGCATGAAGATCGCTCCTGGCATTAATCGACAATTCGCTTCTTCCGATTGGCCTCAATTTGCAAAAGAACAATGGCAGGAATCGGTCGCAGACGCGAAGTCGCAAATCGTCCGCGATGTTGATCTGCAAATCATTGGTTCGGACGTGGACGAAGACGCTCTCGAGATGGCGATGTATCACGCTCGCCAGGCTGGCGTGGAAAATCAGATTCACTTTCGTCAAAAGCCTTTCGGTGACCTTGAGAGCAAACAGAAGTACGGTTGCATCGTCACGAACCCTCCTTATGGAGAACGACTGGAAGATATCCGCTCCGTTGGGCCGTTGTACGAAAGTTTCCCACGTGTGCTGCAAAAGCTGGAAACCTGGTCACTGTTCGTGATTACGAATCTGCCCAAAGTCGAATCCATCTTTCAGAAACAGGCTTCGAGACGCCGCAAACTTTTTAACGGTCGCATTGAGTGTACTTACTATCAGTATCTCGGACCGCGACCGCCGCGAGGTTACTTCGACGATGACTATGTTGAGCCAGTCGAAGCAGATGGCGAATTGAATGTGGTTGAGCCATTGCTTGAAGTGCCGACAAAGCAAATTGATGCGATTCAGGTCCGCCAGGCAGGGACGCAAACTCCCGATATTAAAGATGCGTCCAACGTCTGGGAGAGGGCGAAATCAAAACGAGAGGCAAAGCCAGCGGTCGCGCCGATTTTCGGAGGCCTGCAACCCAAGGACGAAGAACAGGCTCAGCTGTTTCGCAATCGACTGGTCAAGCGTGCCAGACATCTGCGTCGTTGGCCAACCAAACAGGGCGTCACTTGCTTTCGACTTTATGAGCGGGACATTCCAGAAATTCCGTTGGTTGTCGATCGATACGAAGACCACCTGCACATCACCGAATATGAGCGGCCACACGAACGGGACCGTGGACGCCACGCTGCCTGGTTGGAACTGATGCGAAAAACGGCTGCCGAATCGCTGAATGTTGACCCGGAGAATGCGCACCTCAAGTCCCGTGATCACGAAGCACGGCAATACGAGAAACTCGACAACCAGCAACGACGCATCACCGTTGGCGAAGCAGGACTGAACTTCCTGGTCAACCTCACCGACTATGTGGATACGGGTCTGTTTCTGGATCACCGCAATACGCGACTGATGGTTCATAGCGAAGCCAATGGAACGCGGTTCCTGAATCTGTTCGCTTACACCGGTTCGTTCACTGTCTATGCGGCTGATGCCGATGCGGATTCAACCGTTACCGTTGACCTTTCTAAAAACTACTTGCAATGGGCCGAAGATAACCTGAAGGCAAACAGCCTTGCTGGGCCGGAACACAAGTTCGTGGCGATGGATTGCATGGAGTACCTGAAACGATGTGTTTCCAGGCGGAAAAAGTTTGACTTGATCGTTGTTGATCCGCCGACCTACTCCAACAGCAAGCGAACCGAAGACGACTGGGACGTGCAGCAATGTCATGTCGAAATGCTCAACATGATCGCCCGGATATTGACTCCTGGCGGAGTCGTCTACTTCTCGACGAATTTCCGGCGTTTCAAATTTCATGAAAACGAGCTCGTCGGTTACGCCGAGATACGGGAGATCAGCAAACAAACGGTTCCGGAGGACTTTCGCAACAAGCGGATTCATCGTTGTTGGCGAATGGAGGGATTGGCAGATGTTGTCAGTTGACTGTCGCCGCAAGAGTCCAGTTTAGATGTGCAGCGGGCTTCATTCTGGGTTAAACTGGGGTTGGATGAGTACCGATAGTGGAGCGATTTGGGATGTCAGCGCGAGATTCAACTGAAACGATCTGCAGACGCTTTCGCGATCAGTTGGAAGCTGGCAAGAGGCCGAAAATCGCAGAATATCTTGGTTTGGCGTCGGCTTCGCAATTGCCCGAGCTAACTGCGGCGCTTCAGTCTGTCAAAGCAGCTCATGCGCTGCGCGATGCAAGACGGAATTGTGGTGACTTTGTCGATGGTGAAATTGAACGTCATGATTCAGGCCACTCTGGCTCAACAGAATTGTCTTTATCTGATAGTTCAACCGACGACATTTCATTGGGCTTGAACTTCAGGGCAGCGAAGCCTGAAGTTGTGCAACCTGGTGATTCGATCGGCCGTTACAAGTTAATACGTCTGCTTGGAAGTGGCGGCATGGGAGCCGTCTGGTTGGCTGAGCAATTTCAGCCAGTCAATCGTCACGTTGCATTGAAGTTGATCAACATCGACACGAATCCGGAACATGCGATTGCGAGATTCGAAGCCGAACGCCAGGCGATCGCGATCATGCAACATCCAAACATCGCGAAAATTTTTGACGCCGGGACAACCGAATCCGGGAGTCCCTATTTCGTCATGGAGTTGGTTCAGGGGATTCCTTTGAACAAATACTGTGATCAGAAAAAACTTGGCATTCGTGAGCGACTTGAACTGATGCTGCCAGTCCTGGCAGCCGTCCAACACGCTCACCAGAAAGCAATCATTCACCGTGACCTGAAACATTCAAATGTGCTGGTTTGTCCCACTGACAACCCAACGCCCAAGGTAATTGACTTCGGTTTGGCAAAGGCCATAGGACACCAGCAATCCCTGACTGACAAAACGATGTTCACCGAAGTCGGCTGTGTCGTAGGAACGCTGCAATACATGAGCCCGGAGCAGGCTGAAAACAAACTCGACATCGATACTCGCGCCGACATCTATGCGCTCGGCGTGATGATTTACAAACTGCTCACTGGAACCACGCCGCTCGATGATTCTGCCGAAAGTGAAGCATCGATCGTAAACATGCTTGCGTCGATCCAGGGCGTCGATCCACCGCGGCCAAGTGCCAGACTTCTGGATAGATCAGACATTGAAACAATTGCACAGTGCCGCAACACAACACCGGAAAAACTTGTCGCCGAAGTCAGCGGCGATCTCGACTGGATTGTCATGAAGGCGTTGGACAAGGATCGCAGATCCCGTTACGAAACAGCGAACGGGCTTGCCATGGAGATTCAGCGATATCTCAATGACGAAGCGGTGCTCGCACGGCCACCGTCGAGAATGTACGCTCTGAAAAAGTTTGTGAAACGCAATCGAGGTCTTGTAGCGTCGCTGGCAACGATCATGAGCCTGCTTGTGGCGGGTATCTTTGCAACGTCATGGGCAACGGTTTGGGCGTTTAGTGAATCGGAACGGGCGAATCGCAAATCCGCTGAAGCGATTGAGGCAGCTGAAGCGGCAAACCAGGCGATGCGAGTGGCTCAGAAATCCGAATCTGAAATCGCCACGTTACAGGAAGTCCTGGAGGTTGAGCTGCATGCTTACCGAACCAAACAGGCGTGGAGCGACTGGCAGCTTAACAATGTTCAATCCGCAATTGAAAAGGTGGAGTTTGGTGGCGATTCCTGGGAGACCAGATTCCTGCGTACACAATTCGCTTCAAGTAACAAAACGCTCTATGGGCATTCCGGTTTCGTTGGCACGATCGATGTTTCAGCCAACGGTGACTATTATGCTTCTGCTTCCACACACGACACATTGAAAATTTGGAATGCCAGTTCAGGTAGTGTCATGTTCACCAGGCATCTGGCTGACGAAGCGACCTGTATTCGATTCTCTCCCGATTCGAAGTGGATTGCCTGTGCGGATCGGGGAAACACGATTTCAGTGTGGAGCATTGATACTGGCGAACTGTCAAAGACGTTTGGGCCCTATGAGAAAGATATCAACTGCTTTTCGTTTCATCCCGATGGCTCGCAACTGGTGCTGGGGTTAGCCGCTCAGGACAGTGTTCGGGTCGCGCCTGAAGAACGCGAGAAGAAAGGTGAGTTGACTTCTGCAGATCTGAAAATAGTTTCGTTCCAGGATGGTTCGCTGGTGCAAACGTTGTCGGGGCATACTAACGATGTCACTACCGTCGCGTACTCCTCTTCAGCCGACTGGATTGTCAGTGGGAGCGCGGACAAAACGATTCGCTTCTGGGAAATGGAGGATGCTGAGTTTGTTGAAAAAAGGCAAATACCTATGCCTTATGCGATCACCAGCGTGGCCCTGTCACCTTCAGAAGAGTTTCTGGTCGCAGGCACGCAGGGGGACATGGTTTGCTTGTGGAATTTGAAGATGAAAGAACTGGTGCGCACCATGGCTCACGACGGTCCAGTGACCGATGTGACTTTCACGGCCAATGGTGATCGAATTGCGTCAAGCTCACGTGACCGGACTGCCAGAATCTGGGATCTCGAAGGCAAGGAACTTCTTTCTTGCAAAGGGCATTTTTCGACCGTGACGCAAGTGGCTTTCTCTCCAGACGACTCGATGTTAATTACCAGTTCGGATGATTTGACAGTTCGAGTTTGGGACTCGCAACGACAGTTGAGCACCGTCACGACGCGTCTTCATCAGGACGTCATCTGGGATATCGACATTTCGAGCGATCATGAATCGGTCGTTGCGGCCAGTCAGGACGGAACCATTTCGGTAACCGACCTTAACTCCGGTATCCAAATTTGTAAGACAGGGAAAATTGAACAGTGTGAGTTTCTTACTGTTTCAATCAGTCCCATCGCTCCGGTTTTTGTTTCTGGTGATTCAGGAGGTAAACTGCGGATCTGGGATTTGAAAACTGGGGAGCTCAAAAAAGAAGTTGCGGCTAGCGAAAAGAGCATTTGGCACGTCGATTTCTCACCAAGCGGAAAGCAGTTGGTCTGCGCCGGCGAAGATGGTTCGCTGACGATATGGGACACTTCAAGTTGGAAGGTCATTGAAGCGCTTGGAGAAAATATGGAGTGTATCTCAACGGCTCGATTCTCAAGTGATGGGCGTTTTATCGTTTCAGCGGCTGATGACGAGATTGTACGGATGTTCGATGCTCATACGTTCGAGCAAGTTGGTAAGTTCGTAGGGCACAGGCACGACGTTTGGCGAGCCGTCTTTTCTCCCGATTCGCGATACATCGCGAGCAGCGGTTATGACGGAGAGCTGATCATCTGGGATGTTGAAAGTAGAAAACTTGTCCATCGAATCAAAGCTCACGATGTTGAAATTGCAGGGCTGATTTTTGCAGACGATGGATCAAGGTTAATGACTGGTAGTGATGATGGAACCATGAAAATCTGGGACGTCGAGTCGGCCATTGAATTACTGGAATTGCGAACACTGGATCATTCGCAGTGCGTCTCGATTGCAATTACCGACGACGGCTCAAGGCTCGTTTCCGGCAGTGGAAATGGAGAACTCACAATCCGGTTGGCGAAGAATATTTCCTTTGATAAATCAGTGCTGTTGCCCCACCAATGCCACGAGTTGACGGTCGATGGACTAGCCAATTTGCTGAAGCAGGATCAAACGAAAATCCAAATCAAAGTGGAACTGGCACGAGCCAAAAAGTGCTGCGATTTTTTTCCCTACTTTATGACCTGGACCAATGTAGGAATCGCACATTTCCGACTTGAGCAGTATGAACAGGCTGAGCTTGCTCTACGTGAAGCTGATCGGCAGCGGAAACTGCAGTATGGCTATGATGATCTGGAGCCATTTATTGAGGGCTATTTGGCAATGACTCTGATCCGCCAGGGCAGGCATGAAGATGCCGAGGAATTCAAAACGATCTTTCTGGGAAGCGTTCAGCCATGGGAAGGCGCGGCTTGGGCTAGAGCGCTAAAGGCTGAATTCAATCAATTGTCGATTGATGATGACGTAATTCTCGAATAAGGCAGTGTGTAACTGCTATCCATTCCAACGCGGCATCAAGTTCATGTTTCCCGATTGGGAGAATTTTCGCATAATGCGGCGTCCTTTGGAGAGAAACAGCTGTGAAACAAATTTTGACATTTCTGATCGTGGGTGGAGTTCTTTGGTACGGGTTTTCGCAGGTAACCCAACAGGTTGCTGAACCCACCGTACGGGGAATTTCGAGCCAACCCGATCTCACAATTGATGGAGTTCCGGTTACCGACGTCTTTGCGTTTTCCAACGCCAGTGTGTTGGACGGTGATTCCGTTCGGTTGGAAGTTGACGAACAGCAAATTGACATTCGTCTGGCATCCATCGATGCGCCCGAGTTACAGCAACCGTTTGGATCCGAGGCGGGTCAAAATCTTCAACGGTTGATTGGGAGCAATGAAATCATTGCCTGGGAGATTGGGCTCGATCAATATGGTCGTCACCTGGCTCATCTTTTTATTGAGCAACCCGACGGACAACTGTTCGAGATTAACTCGCAGATGATTCGTGATGGCTATGCATGGCACTACCGTCAACATAGCGACAATCCGATTCTGGACTCACTGGAGGCCACAGCCCGATCATCACGACTGGGACTGTGGAACGACTTTCAGGCTCCCGTTCCGCCATGGGAATTTCGTCAGCAATAACGTTCGGTTGAGGTGCCGTTGGAAATTCAGTTTCCAAACAGCTGACGGACTCCGAATGTATTGAAGGCGCCAATGCCAACATTTTTTACACGCTGAGCCGGACTGAAGTCCAATATCAGGTAGTCACCTGCACGTACTTGTGTTTGAGAAGCCTGTTGCGAGAAACCGCCATTCAAATCGAATCGTTGTGAAATCTGTCCGCCGCCGCTTCGGCGCAACACCGTGAGCGAGCGTGGGGTTTCCGTTGGGAGCACGCCTCCGCCTCGCGACTGTGGAATTCCGCCCGCCAAAGCAATGGCGTCTGTCAGTGAAAGCGGACGATCGCGAGGGATTAGAAACTCTCCGCCGCCAAGAAGGCCCCCGGTGTAGAAGACCTCGGTAGGTTTGGAAGCAATCGAAACAATGTCACCGTCGTTCAACCTGGCATTGGAACGCGGGAACGGGCTGCGCTGTGAAGCTCCAGTTCGTAGTGGAACATTTTGCGTAAAAGATCTCCTCTGCGTTGAACTGCCGCGACCCGTGCGAGGAAACGAACCCGCCGCCAAACCCGTTGCCGGAACGCTGCGAAATACCTGTAACTGATCCCGAGCGTTAACGCCTGGCAATCCGCCAGACTGCATCATCGCGTTGAGCAGATCATTGTCGCCCACGGGTAACTGCAAGTTTGCGATGCGTCCACTTCTGTCGGATCTGCTTGATACCGCCGATCGATTACCGCCCTGGAATCGTGACTGAGCCTGCGACTGGTCACCGCGGACAACCAGAACATTGACGGTCCGCTTTCTAATTAGCGAAACAATCACGCGACTGCGATCGGTAATGATCGGGCGATCGCCGTCGCGATACGTCTTCTTTAGCAACGATTCAACTTGTGAAATCGTCAACCCCCGAACCGAAACCGGATCAACGATCGGAAGCCGGATCGTTCCGTCGTGCAGCACCAGCGTTGGAAATCCAAGTGCCGGAGGAAGGTCGCTTCCTGGTTCCGGTTGATGGACAGGCGGCATTGAACGCGCTTCGCCGACGACTCCTTCAACGAACACGCCCAACGTATCACCGTCATCAAGAGTGTACGTTTGTTTTTTGGGGGCCTGGAAAGCGGAAGCATCAACTAGTGTTTGTGCTGTTGCCATTGATGGCAGAAAGGTTACCAGGACAAGAAAGAGAACGGTCGAAACTGGATGGTTTGCATTCATGTCAGAATTATAGCTACAGTCGATGAAGCGACCACGATCTGGACACTAAGTCATTTGATGGATGTGAATCTTCATCAAGATTGATCGCTAAAATCGCTCATGCGTCGCAGAAGTTTTCATGCAAGCATTCAGCTTTCAAGCCATTTACCGTCGTTCGCTACGGTTCTACCGTTTAGCACACAAACACTGGCAAGTTCTTTCCACGGCAGCGCGGTGCAAACATGGCCGCGACAATCGCAGACCATGCCACCCAAAGTTCCAACTATTCATCAACTGATCACTGGTTATGAAACAGCTTCGGCAACTTCGACACTCTCGTTGTCATCGCCCAGGGTATCAAGGTGCATCAACTTCTTCACCAGTGGAGAAAGCACGATGACGACAACGCCGACGACGACTGCGGTCCAACCAACTGTGGAATAGACTTCCGTAACCCGTTCAGGGCCGGCGTCTTCAGCTCCAACTGCGGCTGCAATCAAACCCGCGGCGAAGTTTCCTGCGGCCGACGCAAAGAACCATGTTCCCATGATCAATCCAGCCAGGTGTGCTGGTGCCAGTCGATTCATGGCACTCAATCCAACCGGAGAAAGGCAAAGCTCTCCAGTCGTGTGCAGCAGGTAGATCAGGAAAATGTAAACGACCGGTGTCAAGTTTCCAGTTCCAGCAGCGTAGGCTCCTGCAACCAAAACCAGGAAACCAAGTCCAAGCTGAATCATCCCCAATCCAAATTTGGCTGGTGCGGATGGTTCAAGCCCCCTACTGCCGAGGAATGTCCAGATCGCAGCAAACACAGGAGCCAGGAGAACAATGTAGATGGCATTAATTGACTGAAACAGGGAAGCAGGAACTTCCCATCCGAAGATATTTCGATCAACCGACTTGTCAGTGAACAGATTGAGCGAAGAACCAGCTTGCTCAAACAAAGCCCAGAAGAGAATCGAACCAAAGATCAGGAAAATGGCTGCGAAAATCCGGTCCCGATCGTGTGGTTTCAGTTTCGCAACTGCGGTGTAGATGACGTACAACACCAGGATCAAACCTGCCAGGCCAAGCAACCAACCAACGAGAGACTGGAATTGAATCAACGCCCAAACAAGGCCGACCCCTGCAACACTGGCAGCGTAAATCAGCCACTCAAATTTAATGCCGCCAACGGAAGAGTTAAGTTTCTCAGGATTCGTCGATTCTCCACGGCCGCACAGCAAAGGCGTACCAATAATGAACACGACCAATCCCAGCAACATGCCGACTCCAGCTGCCCCGAATCCCCACGCCCAACCGTAGGTCTGTCCCAGCCAACCAGCAACGATGGCTCCCAAGGCAGCTCCAAGATTGATACCCATGTAGAAAATGGTGTAGGCCGGGTCGCGTCTTGGATCCGTCCGCGTATAGAGTTGCCCCACGATCACGGAAATGTTGGCTTTCAAGAAGCCAGACCCAACGATAATGAACGCTAAAGCCAACCAGAATATCTTCAGCGCGATCCCGTCCTGGCCACCGTCGCCTTCAAATGCCATCAAAAAGTGGCCAAACGTCAACAAAACTGCTCCGAAGAGCACCGCCTTTCGTTGGCCAAGAAATCGGTCCGCCAAATATCCACCGATCACGGGTGTGATATAAACCAATGCGGTGTAGGCACCGTAGATAACACCAGACTCAGCTTCCGAAAACAGCCAATGTTGCACGAGGTAAAAGATCAGTAGCGCCCGCATTCCGTAGTAGGAAAATCGCTCCCACATTTCGGCAAAGAAAAGGACAAACAATCCTTTGGGGTGGCCGAGAAATGTACCTTTGGAGTCTCCCGAAATTTCGCTGGACGACATACTTGTCTTCTCCTGGTTATCGCAAATGGCAAATTGAATGATTCAGCCCGGATGAATTGGGCTGGAGTCCTCAGTATAAGAAGCACTAACTCTAAATCAGACACGACCTGATAGCAAGTTGACAACGCATTCAATTCCCTGAAATCACCGAAGCAAATCGAACTTGGAGGTAGACCATGTGTATCTTTTCGCTCCCCGTTTTATCCATCGGCGACACGCGTATTTTCGCGAGGTTGTCGGGATCCGGGACGCAGTTTCTGGTCTATCAAATGACCTACGAGTCAGCGACTGAAAACGCGATGATCCTGCCGATTCCGGTTAGGCAAGATGCGAAGGAAGAAAGTCTTCGCTTCATCAACCTCGAAGAGTACGGCGGATTCTTTAAATCGCTGGACAATGGATTCCCGGTCATTGGGGAGTTTTCAATAGGGTGTGGCGGGTTTGCCAGAAAAGCATCGAAAGACAACATTCGAGTTCAGGAAGTCGGCAGCTATGTTGCTTCCTTCGTGCCATCACTTGATGACTTCGATCGCCTTGACGAGCGGTTCGTACTGCCTCGAGAAATCTGGAATCAGATCCCAAACTACAAAGACTTTGGCTTCGCGGTTTTTCAGCTGAAGGATGGAAATCGTGAGCCGCATCCAATGGCCTTTGAATTTGAGACTCGTAACGAGAAAGAACTCTTTTTTCCGACGGTTCACATTCACGACGGTGAAGTGCATGAACAGGAACGCTTCGATCATGTGCTCTACATGCAACACGCCGGTCTCGATAGTCGTACTGGCAGTTACGTGGACGCAGACGTTCGTGATCGGTCGACGGGAGTGATTCGGTCGGACAGAATTGCCAGTGAGTTCTGTAACATCGACAAGACTCAGGGAGTTGTGCAGGCTGATCTGCTAGTCCACCGACAACTTGTGATTGGCGAACACGAGAACGTCGATTACACCTTTGCGGCACTGGGCCATCCAACGACCAGGTCTTTTAATTGGAGACCGCTACAACGGTGGTGGCCGTGGGTAGCGGTAGTGGGATGCGTCGGGTGGTTCTTTGCGCGCCGTGGTCGGCTCAAGAGTCGTTCTGCTGAGGAGTCGTCGAATTGAGGTGTCTACAAGTCCGTGAAGGAAACTTTGGACACGGCAATACTGACACTTTCCAGGCTCACGAGGGCATTGCGGTCGTAGAGGCTGGAATGTCACTGTTCAACAGCGGGGAAAATCGTAGAATCTGGGCGACGAATGTCAGGGGAAAGCAAGCATGAAGTGGCTTTTCAATGCTTCTCGGCGATTGATATGAAAACGACGACTTGTCGCAAGTCAAACACTTTGAAAACTGGAGATAAAATGGCGGCAGAATTTAACACTGATGGCTTCGAAACCGACGTACTCGGTTCAGATACGCCCGTCCTGGTTGACTTTTACTCAGACAGCTGAGGGCCTTGCAAACGACTGGGTCCAGTCATTGATGAGTTGGCCAGCGATAACGACGGCAATGCCAAAGTTGGCAAACTCGACGTTACCCAAAACATGGAACTTGCCGTGAAGTACGGTATCGCAGCAGTTCCAACCATCCTCCTGTTCAAAGGTGGTGAAGTTGTTGAACGACTTCAGGGCTATCGGGAAAAACCTGAGCTCCAGAAATTGATCGACACGCACAACACATCCGCTTAACATGTCGAACCTGGCCACAGCCCTTCCCATTTCGGGGGAAGCGCTGACTGGCCATCTCTATCCCGCTCGGTTGCGGGATTTTTTTGTGCGCTTTCATTCATGGCCCTGAGACTTTGGCCTGCGTCAGGCCCATTGAGCGTTCACGGATCGTTTTGAGCGTCGTATTCCTTCACTCGCCTCGCCATCTTTTTGGTGGGCTTGCCAACACTCGGGCATGATAAATACCGCTGTTTGCCAGTGATTCAGAAGCGATTCTCTAGCCAGGAGGATCGATCTTGCCAACAACCAGGGCAATAACAATAATCAAAGACGTGCATTTTCTGGTGCTCCTTTCGTCTACTGATCAAATTTGCAGAGTGTAACAACTATGTCTCGTTCAAAAAAACGTAGATCGCCTCGCCGAAAATCAAACTCGGGGCTCAGTTTCAGTCAGCTCGAACCTCGAAAAATGCTCACTGGCAATGTGCCTGCGGGAGCGAACCTGATTGTCAACGGCGACTTCGAGACTTTCACCAACGACGAATCGTTAAACTTCGTCAATCCATTTGCGACCGCGCGATTCTATGGAAGCGACTTGGTGCCGGGTTGGACCGTTGTTGACGGAGACGGAGATGATACGCAGCGCATCAATCTGTTGACTTTCGACAACAGCCGTGGAACGGTCCTTGATGTTGACTCAAGCCCGGGACAGGACGATCGACTGTTTCAGGATGTTGACGTCACCGTTGGTCAGCAGTATCTGTTTTCGTTTGACTTTTTTGGCCCGGATCAGGTGGATGGAGTTTCTACGCCCGCCACGAATGATTTTGAAGTGTTTTACAACGGGGAACTGCTGGGCTCGTTGCAAGGATCTGGTAGTTTCGAACAAGCATCATTTGTTGTCATTGGAGCGGCCAATGATCCGGCAGGTTCGACCGATACAGGCGATGTGGTTTCGGCTCGCTTTGAGTTTCGCGATGGTAGCTCTGGTGATCGCGGAGGCGACGGACGCGGATCGTTAATCGATGCGGTGAGTTTGGTGGCTGTCACAAGTGGTGACGTCGTTAATGGAGGCTTCGAAAATAATGATTCCGCTGATGGGCCCAATTTTGCACCAGAGGATGTGGATGGCTTTTCGGTATTTTCGTTTGCCAGTGACACCGAAGATCGTGTGATTCAAATTCTCAATGATGACAGTGGTGTAGATGATAACAGTTTTCTTAATCTGAATTCATCGTCTGATCAAATTGATCGTGTCTTTCAGGATCTGGCAACCGAAGCCGGTTCAACATACGTTGTGACGTTTGATTTGCGTGCTGACCCGGCAAGTACTGCATCGCCTGATCAACTGCGTGTTCGATTTGACAACCAGTTTGCGGCGTCGATCGTTCCCAACGATCAATGGCAAACTTACAGCGTCGTGGTCGACGCCAGTTCTGATACCAGCCGTCTGATATTTCGCGAGGCGGGCACCGACACCGGAAGTGGCGCCAGTCCACAGATTGACAACGTCCAACTATTTCAAATCAACTCCACGACTACGCCGATCAATGACCTGGTTGTGGATGCCAATGGTGCAGCAGATGGTTTGAATTCGAATGTGGTCTTCGAAGAAAATGCTGGCCCGCAGAATATCGCGCCAGATGTAGTGCTGGGTCATGACTCAGGTGAAACGCTCAGTTTTGCGTTGATTGCACTGTTGGGTGACTCGATTCAGCCAACAGAGTCATTGGCGGTTGACGTTGGAACGACCGGAATCGTCGCCGAGTTTGATTCTGAAACTGGGCAATTGCAACTTCAGGGTCAGGCCACGCTGGCTGAGTATCAAGAGGTGATTCGATCGGTCGTTTACAACAATACTTCTGAGAATCCGGTGAATCGACTGGTTGGGATATCGATTGTCGATTCCAGTATCGTTGATGACACCAATTTCAGCTCGCGTGCGATTGTTAGCGTCACGGTCGACACGACCAATGATGCTCCAACGCTGGCAGCGATTAATGATCAAGCGTTGGGCTTTGGTCAACCGCTTTCGCTTACATTGGAAGCATCGGACGTCGATGGTGACGATGCAGCACTTAGTTTTGAAATTGTTGATGCTGGAGCATTGACGGGACAAGTTGCGGTCTCCGATGCTGGGGAGCTTACTTTACCTGTCGCGGCACAAGCCGGTAGTTTTGATGTTGTGGTTGCAGTCACCGATGCGGCAGGCGCGACGGCGGAGCAAACGTTTGCAATTAACGTCGCCGAGTTCGTGGAATTCGAAGGAATTGGAGCTCTTTCCAATGTTCCCCCGGCATTGCGAAATGACATCTTCACCTCGCCACCGCCTCAGAACATCGATACATCGCTGACTTTCGATGCGGTGTTCGATACCAGCGAAGGCGAGATACGAGTTCGTTTGTTGGATGATGAATCGCCAACGTTTGTCAATAATTTTATCAATTTGGCGCGCGATGGTTTTTATGACGGACTAACTTTCCACCGTGTGATTGACGGCTTTGTTGGCCAGGGCGGCGATCCGCTGGGAACTGGTACTGGCGGTCCCGGATTCGAAATTGCAGATGAAGTAGGCAACGACATCGAATTCGACGCTCGCGGCCAATTGTCGTTTGCCAATGCTGGAAACAATACCACGGGAAGTCAGTTCTTTTTCACTTTCGCGCCAACGAACCTTAACAACGGTCAGTTCTCGGTCTTCGGGAACATCATTTCAGGTGATGCGGTTCTTGATCAGCTAACTCGCACCGAGGTCTTTGGAACACCCGTTCCTGGAGTTTCGCCATCTGTCATCAACTCGATTCGGATCGAAGAAGTTTAGTTTTGCGTCCGTTCGAGCCACGCAATTATTGTGAAGTTCGATAGGTCGCCTGTTCGGATGTTGCGCATTTGAGAGCCGGAGGCTCGGCATTTGTTAGCCTGTCACTTTTAGTGGCAGGTCAGGAAGCT